>NZ_JBFGYP010000016.1:0-38890 GCF_041587335.1 Halobacteriovorax sp. | reverse complement strand
TTTTTTGAATAAAGAAAGTAGTTCTACTGACTTGTCCAACTCATCTTAAGTTTACTTACACAAACCAACTTCAACACTTTTAACTTGCTGTTATTTTGATATACTGAGTTCTATGACATTATTAATTGCATTTATCTTTATCAGTGTATTTGTCTCTTTTCTATGTTCTATATTAGAGGCGGTTGTTTTATCCATAACCCCAAGCTTCTTAGGTTCAATACAAGAAGAAGATCCAGGGCTCCATAAGAATATAACATTAATTCTTAGTAATATAGAAAGGCCCTTGGCCGCGATCTTAAGTCTGAACACCTTTGCCCATACTATTGGAGCAACGGGAGCAGGAGCACAAGTACAAAAGCTCTATGGAGAAAGTTATCTTACGGCCTTTTCAGTACTCCTTACTTTTGCCATTCTCATATTTTCAGAAATTATCCCAAAATCTATTGGTGCTAGGCACTGGAAAAAACTCATTCCCTTTGTAACGTTTATCCTACCTACATTTATCTTCTTCACATATCCGCTTGTACTACTAAGTCAGTTTATTTCAAAATCATTAAATAGTGACGATGAAGATAAGTTAACACGAGCTGAGATACATGCTGTAGCTGAAATAGGAGTTAAGGATGGTGCGATATTTCCTGAGGAGTACAATGCATTTAAGAGTATGCTCTCATTTCCAAAGAAGCCTATTAAGGACATTACTAGAAACTTGAGCGAAGTCTTTACCTTACCTCTTACTACGCCCACAAAGTCTCTAGTCACAGTTTTTAGAGATACTAAGTACTCACGAATACCTGTGTATGGTGAATTTGAATATGACATAAGAGGATATATTCTGCGCTCACAGGTTCTAGAGTCTCTTGCCTTAGAAGATAATAATGAGCTTAAGAATCTGTTAAAACCTATGCTTCAAGTCTCTGAGGATACAAAAATTAGAGATGTATTTAGAAAACTCATTGAGAGAAAAGAGCATATTGCTAGTGTACACGCTAATAGTGGAGAGCTCTACGGCATAGTTACTTTGGAAGACATTATCGAAGAGATATTAGGTCTAGATATCAAAGATGAGACCGATGATTAGTAAATCTAATCTCAGAAATCACACTATATAGGGCTATATCAATAAATTATTCACTATATATTGTGCCAACAAGGCGTGTTATTCCATATTTATTGTATAGAAGCACTGTTTCAATGTAAAATGTAAGAATGTTTTAGAAAAAAAAGTACGTTGCTGCAGGGGGTTTGACACGGCCCAACCCTTCGGCTGCTACTGATGCTTTGAATTCGTCTAGTTGTTTTTTTAGAAAATATCGAAAAAAACCACAATAATTTGTAAAATACAGCTTGATAATTTGCTCAAAATTGCTAATCTTTTAATAGGGACATAAAACACAATATCCAACAATCAAAGACACACACACCCTTTGGTAATGGTATATTCGACAAATTAACTCAAATTGGCACTGTCAATTCTCGGGTTCAATGCGCTCAGTTTTTTGCTTCTATATTTAATTAATGAAAACACTATATATAGGGATTGAAGAAATTTGGCCCATATAGAAACTACTTGTAACAACCGCATACACAATTAAGGAGGCATTGTGGATCCTATTCTCGCACCAAACGAAGACCGTTTTGTACTATTTCCACTGAAGTATCACTCAATTTTTGAGATGTATAAAAATCACATGGCCGTATTCTGGACTGCTGATGAGCTAGACTTTGCGTCTGACATCACTGACTGGGAAAAGCTAAACAACGATGAGCAACACTTCATCAAGCACATTCTAGCATTCTTTGCAGCTAGTGATGGTATTGTTAATGAAAACCTTGCACTTCGTTTCTACAACGATGTTCAAATTCCAGAAGCTAGATGTTTCTATGGTTTCCAAATCGCAATGGAAAACATTCACTCTGAAACTTACTCTCTTCTTATTGATACATATGTAAAAGACGCAAAAGAAAAAGATGAGCTTTTTCATGCTGTAACTCACTTCCCATTTGTTGAAAAGAAAGCAACATGGGCAATGAAGTGGATGCAATCTAAGAGATCATTTGCTGAGAGACTTATCGCATTCGCAGCAATCGAAGGTATCTTCTTCTCAGGATCTTTCTGTTCTATTTACTGGTTAAAGAAAAGAGGCCTTATGCCAGGTCTTTGTACTTCTAATGAGTTCATTAGCCGTGACGAAGGACTTCACTGTGAGTTCGCTTGTCACTTACACGAGCTACTTACGCCAGAAGAGCAATTAAGCAAAGAGACAATTACTCAAATTATTACTGAAGCAGTAGAAATTGAAAAAGAATTTATTACTGAAGCAATTCCAGTTTCATTAATTGGAATGAATGCAGATATGATGTCTCGTTACATCGAGTTTGTAGCTGACTACTGGCTTAGCAGACTAGGTTGTGAGAAATCTTACAACACTGAAAATCCATTTGATTGGATGGAGCTTATTTCTTTAGAAGGAAAAACTAACTTCTTCGAGAAAAGAGTATCTGAATACCAAAAATCTGGAGTTCTAGGAGACAGAACTCAAAACACATTCACATTAGACGCGGAGTTTTAGAAATGTATGTCATCACAAGAAGTGGCGAGAGAGAGCCTATCAAATTCGATAAGATCACGGAAAGAATTGAAAGATTAGCTTTTGATTTAGATCAACAATTCGTAGACCCTTCACTTATTACAAGTAAAGTAATCGAGGGGATCTTCGACGGTATTACAACTCCAGAGTTAGATAAACTAGCAGGTGAAACAGCTGCTTACCTATCAACTCAACACCCAGACTACTCAAAGCTAGCTGGTAGAATTGCCGTATCAAACTTACATAAAGAAACACGTGGATGTTTCTCAGAAAATATTAAAGAAATGTTTAACTTCGTTGACCCTGCAACTGGTTCAAAAGCTCCTCTAGTTTCTAAAGAGCTTTTCGATACAGTTATGGCAAACGCAGAACTTCTTGATAACGCTGTAGATGATAAGAGAGATTTCAACTACGATTATTTTGGTTTTAAAACTCTAGAGAGATCTTACCTACTAAAAATGAACGGTAAAATCACAGAGAGACCAGGTCAGATGTTAATGAGAGTTTCTGTTGGTATCCATATGAATGATATGGAAGCAGCAATTGGAACTTATAACTTAATGAGTGAGAAATACTTCACTCACGCATCACCTACACTATTTAACTCTGGTACTTCAAAGCCTCAGCTTTCTAGTTGTTTTCTTTTAACAATGAAAGATGACAGTATTGATGGGATCTACGACACTTTAAAGCAAAGTGCGCTTATCTCTCAATCTGCAGGAGGAATTGGACTTTCAATTCACAATATTAGAGCGAAAGGTTCGTTCATTAAAGGTACTAACGGTACTTCTAATGGAATCGTTCCAATGCTTAAAGTATTTAACGATACTGCAAGATACGTTGACCAAGGTGGTGGAAAGAGAAAAGGTGCATTTGCAATCTATCTTGAGCCATGGCATGCAGATATTTTTGATTTCCTAGAAATGAAAAAGAACACTGGTAAGGACGAAAACAGAGCAAGAGATCTATTCTACGCTCTATGGATTTCTGACTTATTCATGAAAAGAGTTGAAGCTGATGGAATGTGGTCACTATTTTGTCCACACGAATGTCCAGGTATGGCAGAAACTTACGGTGCTGAATTTGAAGCTCTATACACTAAGTATGAAGCAGAAGGAAAAGCTAAGAAAGTTGTTAGAGCACAAGACCTATGGTTTGCAGTACTTGAATCACAAATTGAAACAGGTTCTCCATACATGCTTTACAAAGATTCTATTAACGAAAAATCAAACCAAAAGAATCTTGGTACAATTAAGTCTTCAAACCTTTGTACAGAAATTATGGAATACACAGCTCCTGACGAAGTTGCCGTTTGTAACCTAGCTTCTGTTGCACTAAATATGTTTGTTGATGAAGCAACAAGAACTTACGATCACAAAAAGCTTTACGATGTAGTTTATACTGCAACAAAGAACTTAAATAGAATTATCGACATCAACTACTACCCAGTAATTGAAGCGAGAAACTCTAACATGAGACACAGACCAATTGGTCTTGGTGTTCAAGGTCTTGCAGATGCATTCTTCAAGATGAGATATGACTTTGAAAGTGCTGAAGCTCTTGAGTTAAACAACCAAATCTTTGAAACTATTTACTACGCGGCCCTTACGGCTTCGAAGGATTTAGCAGCAAAAGACGGTGCTTACCAAACTTATGAAGGCTCTCCAATTTCAAAAGGACAATTCCAATTTGATATGTGGGGAGTTAAGCCTACAGGTAAGAACTGGGACTGGGCAGCGCTTAAGAAAGAAGTTGCTGAGCACGGAGTAAGAAACTCTTTACTAGTAGCTCCAATGCCTACCGCATCTACTTCTCAAATCCTTGGAAACAATGAGTGTTTTGAGCCAATTACTTCAAACATCTACGTAAGACGTGTTCTTTCAGGTGAATTTGCAGTTGTTAATAAGTATCTTGTAAACGACCTTATCAGAGTTGGTCTATGGGATGATAAGATGAGAAATGAAATCATCGCTAACAATGGTTCAGTTCAAGCAATTGAAAGAATTCCAGAAGAGCTTAAAGGTCTATATAAGACAGTATGGGAAATTAGCCAAAAGACAGTAATCAATATGTCAGCAGGACGTGCTCCATATATTGATCAAGGTCAATCGCTAAACATCCACATGCAAGAGCCTAACTTTGGAAAACTAAGTTCTATGCACTTTTACGCATGGAAGTCGGGACTTAAGACAGGTATGTATTACTTAAGAGCTAGAGCAGCTGTAAATGCGGTTCAGTTCACAGTTAAGAACGATACTCCTGCAGTTTCAAACAAAGAAGATGCACAAGCAGCAATGGTTTGCTCTATTGAGAATCCAGATGATTGCGTAATGTGTGGATCGTAGATCCATATAGTAATGAAGGCTGAACCCATGAACTTAGGGTTCAGTTTCTATCTCTAAGGAAGTGTTTTTTTAGATGATGGAGGTCTCGTAGAGACAAGCGAAGGAATGCTCTACACGAAAGAGATTTTCAACCAGTTGCGAGCTGGAAGAAATAAGTTACAAGTAGAAGGCCCAGTTATTTATAGCTGGGCCTTTTTATTTTTAGTATTTTAAGAAATAGTCTTTCCTAGTCACATAAAAGTTTCCAACTAGAAAGACCTGGTCCACGGCGCATAGAAGACAGGTAAACTCCATCACTTGAACTTGACCAAGGAATAGTAAGTAGAATTAAAAGCTTGTGATAAGACTAGCTTACCAGTTTAACTGTTTTGAGAAAGCATTTATAACATTAATAGGAAGATCTAAAACTTCACCGATCTGATTTCCATAACGGCCACCAAGACCACCCCATTGATGTTTTGTAATTATTTTAGAATCCTTAATATCGACTGAGTTTTGAAATTGAACTTTACCATCAAAAACTATAATTTCAGTTTCACCAAGCAGAGAGTTTGCAATGAGTAAGTAATCAGTTCCACGAACACCGATACTCGCCTGTCTTGTATGAATAACTCCAGAGGACTTTTTCCCCTCAGAAGTCAGCCAGCGGACTCTCCCTTTAATAAAGTTAAATTGCTTTCCACTTTTTTCACCATTATCACTGAGGTCTAAATTTAATTCACCATTAGGCCCTAGGACAATACTATTGTTCCACTCTTTAATTTGTAATTTAACAAAACTCTTTGCTTTAGTTTTTAAAATTCCACTGGAGCTTATTGAATCTCCCTTACTCAATGAAACACCATTAAGAGAAACCTCGCCTCTTATCTTTACAATTTTTGCTGTTGGAACTGCGAAACTAAAGCTAGAAAAAACAAACAAAATGCATAAGATAAATAACTTCATAAAGTCTCCATAAATATTTTTTAATAAGTATATGCTCAAACAAAAGAATAAACAAATGTTGACGATCGGCACGCTAAGCGAAACAATTATAAGACACAAAAAAAGAGAGAAGCAAAATGAGAATTTTAATCTACTTAGGCACAATTGCGATTATGCTTATGGCGTTTGAAGTGAAAGCTTCATGGCAAGAGTTTGAGAGTGCACAAATAGATATTGCGCCATGGCTTTATGAAGAGTCAACTGACTTCAATGAGTGGACAGAGTACATCACTTTAGGAAGTTTAGAGTATCAAACCATAAGAGTTGAAGAAAAGACGTTAAGTTTTAAAAACTCAATAGTGGCCGTTGCTCAAAGAGTGACAAACTTATCAACAGTACCGTATTGCTTTATTATCGACGGAAGAAATTCTAAAAGTACAATAAACACATTTCTAAGAAGTGGCAGAACAATTCTCTCTCCAAATGAGACAGTAATTATTGGTGGCTATAGAATAAATCCTAATGGAAGAAATTGGCAGGCGAACTGGTCTTTTCAGGCCACAAAGAGATTAGAAAACTGTAGATAACAAACCTAGGCTGCACGGTCTTCATCGTCTGGCTGCTCAAGTTCTGTGTTGTCATAATTCTCAGGATGAACGTCTTGCTCTCCAAGAGACTGTTTTATAAGACCAATAGTGAAAACAATTGGAATTAAAAACCACACAGCGGTTATCAATACTTCTAAAGTTTCCTCTGCCATATTGCCCCCCAATAGTTTATTATATCATAAATACCAATAAGATAATCTCAAGATAAAAGGCTAACCTATGGAAATCATACTTGCTTCAACATCTCCCTACAGAAAGGAGCAATTAGAGAGGCTGACTAAGAACTTCAAATCACACGCCCCTGATGTGGACGAGGATGCTTATAAGAAAACGATTTCAAACCCAAAAGAATTAGCTGAAACACTCTCAAAGTTAAAAGCTCAAAGCGTACAGAAACAATTCTTAAGTGACTTCATCATTGGTGGTGACCAGGTCCTAAGTATAGATGGAAAAATACTTGGTAAACCCAAAACCGTTGAGAATGCTATAAAGCAACTTTCAATGCTTAGTGGGCGTACACACGAATTGATAACATCGACGACTTATCTCAGTGAAAGTTACATAGAAACAAATACAGTCATCGCTAAAATGAAGATGAGAGAATTAACATCTTCTCAAATAGAGAATTATCTTCAAAGTGAATCCCCACTAAACTGCTGTGGGTCTTATATGTTAGAGAATCAAGGTATCGCTTTATTTGAAGAAATAAACTGTAGCGACTATACAGCAATCATTGGTTTACCACTAATGAGTACTGCTAGTATCTTAATGAAAAATGGTTTTCCTATATTCTAGAATATTCAACAAACTTCCATGCTGGAGTCTTCTCTCCAGCAGCATGCTCAACCACTGACTCCTCAGTCCATATAGAATAGTCCACTTCAGGAAAGAAAGTGTCGGCTTCACCATCGAAGTCTACAAAACTTAGATACATTCTTTTGACTTTAGAAAGATATAATTTATACACCTCTCCGCCGCCAACAACTGCAGCCTCAGACTTACCTGAGTCGAGAAGATACTTTTCAATTTCTTCAACAGAATTAAAAACAACACAACCGTCTTGCTTATAACTTGTATCTCTAGTCAGAATAATAGTTTCTCTTTTTGGAAGTGGGCGTCCTATTGATTCAAAAGTCTTTCGACCCATAATCATAGACTTTCCAATTGTTAGGGCTTTAAAGTTTTTAAGATCTTCTGGTAGTCTCCACAGAAGTTCATTATTAAGCCCTAGCTCTCTATTATTTCCAAGTCCTGCAACGATGTAGTAATTAATCATTAAACCGCCACAGGAGCTTTAATATGTGGGTGAGGCTCGTAACCAACTAATTCAAAGTCTTCAAACTTAAATTCGAATATATTCTTAACCGCTGGATTAATCTTCATCTCTGGAAGAGCTCTAGGCTCTCTGCTTAATTGAAGTTCAGTCTGATCAAGGTGGTTAGAATAAAGGTGAGCATCCCCTAGTGTATGAATAAACTCTCCCGCCTCTAACCCAGTAACCTGGGCCATCATCATTGTAAGAAGAGCGTAACTAGCAATATTAAAAGGTACGCCTAGGAATATATCTGCTGATCTTTGATAGAGCTGACAAGATAGCTTTCCATTCGCAACAAAGAATTGAAAGAATGCATGACATGGAGGAAGTGCCATTTGATCAACAACACCTGGGTTCCAAGCTGAAACAATGAGTCTTCTTGAGTCAGGGTTGTTTTTAATTTGTTCAACAAGGTTAGAGATTTGATCAACATGAGTCCCATCAGGTCTCATCCATTTTCTCCATTGAGCACCATAAACTGGACCAAGATTACCATCTTCATCCGCCCATTCATCCCAGATAGAGACTTTATTCTCTTTAAGATAAGCGATATTGGTGTCGCCTTTTAAAAACCAAAGAAGTTCATGAATAATTGAACGTAGGTGACACTTCTTTGTTGTCACAAGAGGAAAGCCTTCACTTAAATCATAGCGCGACTGGTGACCAAAACATGAAATGGTTCCTGTTCCAGTTCTGTCTGATTTTTCAACGCCATTATCACGTACGTGTCTCATTAAATCTAAGTATTGTTTCATGTGCTCTCCCTTGCTGTGTATATTTCTATTTTCGTAGATTGACTGTCTATTGGCCATAAAAAGAGCATCTTTTTTTTAGACACATTCCAGTAAAATAATCCTTTAAAAACATATTTATATTAGTTAACATTTTCTATTAATATATTGGAGATAAAATGGTTACAAATGGAATTGAACAACTCTCTAGCGAGACGCATCTAAATAAACTTAAAGGGAATATCGCCCTACTATGCCACAGTGCTTCAGTAGATAAGACATTTAATCACAGTGTTCTCATTCTAAAGAACCTTATTGGAAAAAGACTTATTAAAATATTTGGACCTCAACATGGTTTTGTAACTGATGTTCAAGATAATATGATTGAAACAAAAGACTTCATTCACCCCTACTTCAAAATTCCTGTACATAGCTTATACGGAGAAACAAGAATTCCTACTGACGAAATGCTTCAAGGTGTAGACACTTTAGTTGTTGATCTTCAAGACGTAGGAACAAGAGTATATACCTACATCTCGACTCTTACCCTAGCGATGGAAAAATGTGCAAAACTTGGAATAAAAGTTGTCGTACTCGATAGACCAAACCCAGTTGGTGGTGAAATCATTGAGGGAACTATCTTAGAGGATGAATATAAGTCATTCGTCGGTAGATACCCAATGCCACAACGTCATGCGATGACTATGGGAGAAGTTGGTCATTTTGCAAAAAACAACTTCAACATAGATGTTGAATACGAAGTTATTCCTATGTTGAACTGGAAAAGAAATATGATGTGGTCAGAATGTGGACTACCATGGGTTAACCCATCACCTAACCTTCCAACACCAGTAGGCACATTAACATTCGTAGGAACTGTTCTATTTGAAGGAACAAAACTTTCAGAGGGCCGTGGAACCACTAGAAGCTTAGAAGTAGTTGGACATCCTGACATTGAACCTTTTGAATTTGTAGATTACCTAAATACAAAAATAGCTAGAGATAACTCATATATCTTTAGACCTGTTACGTTTCACCCTATGTTTCAAAAGCACGGAGGCGCAACTTGTGGCGGCGTACACATTCATCCACTTGATTGGCAAAAGTTTAGGCCATGGCGCGTCTCACAACTTCTATGCAGAGAATTTAAGAACTTCCTAGGAGATAAATTTGAATGGCAAGATGCACCATACGAATATGAGTACGACAAGCTGGCTATCGACCTTATAAATGGAACACGTACTGTGCGTGAATGGCTCGAGTCCAACGGGAGTTTGGAGGATTTACTAAGTTTAGAAAGTAAAGATTATGACGCATATCAAAGCATGCGAGATAACGCACTTCTTTATTAACTATTAACCGAACTCTTTAGATTATGCCTTTACATATCAGAGTGCTTTGCTAAACTTTTAAGACAATAAAATTCATACACAACAATATCAGGGAGAGATACAAGTGATTAACAAATCTCAATTAAAAAAAGTCTTAACAATTGGTGCTCTTGCAGCTTCATTAGCACCTTTAAGTTTAGCCGCTAAGCGTGAAGTTAAAATTGGAGCAGTTTTTCCAATGACTGGAGCTGTAGCAACTTACGGACAAGAGTCTGTAAATGGTATTAAGCTAGCCCTTAAGAAAATAAATGCAGAGGGAAAAGTTTCAATAGACTTAAAAGTTGAAGATAATAAAAGTGAGCCTCAAGAATCAGCAAATGCTGTTACTAAATTAATCACTTCTGACAATGTTGATGCAATCATTGGCTCTGTTGCCTCTTCAAATACACTTGCTGGAGCACCAATAGCTCAAACAAGTAAAGTACCTCTTTTAACACCAGCTTCAACTAATGAAAAAGTAACAATGACTGGTGACTTCATTTCTAGAACTTGTTTCACTGATGCTTTCCAAGGTGTTGTGATGGCAAAGTTTGCTTATGAAACACTTAAGAAGAGAAAGATGGCCGTAATTATTGATAACTCGTCAGATTACTCAAAAGGTCTTTCAAAAGTATTTAAAGCAAAATTTAAAGAACTTGGTGGTAAACTTGTTTCAGATGAAGACTTTGCTTATATTCAAAAAGATACTGACTTTAGATCACTTCTTAGAAAGGTTAAAAGAACTAAGCCAGATGCAATCTTTTTACCTGGTTACTATACAGAAGTTGGACTTATCCTTAAACAAGCACGTCAGATGGGAATGAATATGCCATTTCTTGGAGGAGATGGTTGGGACTCTCCTACTCTTCAAAAACTAGCAGGTAAGGCCGTAAGTGGAAATTATATTAGTTCTCACTTTGCTCCAGATGATAAAGATGAAAAAGTTCAAGCTTTTGTTAAAGAATACAAAGCAGAATATGGTCAAAACCCTGGTGCGATGGCAGCACTTGGATACGATGGTATTTTAGTTATGGCAGACGCTATATCTAGAGCAAAATCTACAAAGAATACAGATATTCAAGCAGCAATTCTAGCGACAAAAGATTTTGTTGGTGTAACAGGATCAATTACTATTGATAAAAATAGGAACGCAAAGAAAAGTGCAGTTGTTCTTGAAACAACTCCAGCTGGAAATATTTTTAATTCAAAAGTTAATCCTTAATCACATTTACATTATTTCAACGGGCCCAATGATTGGGCCTTTTATTTTTTAAAGGTTTATTATGAGTGAAGATACAATGTATTTTTTCTGGGACCTTGGCCAGTACCTAATCAACGGTCTAACCCAAGGAAGCATTTATGCCCTTATAGCTCTTGGCTATACGATGGTATATGGAATTATCAAATTAATTAATTTTGCGCACGGTGAGTTCTATATGATCGGTGGCTTCATCGGTTACTACTGTATAATGGGCGGTATGCCACTATATATGGCGTTCCCAGTAGCAATGCTTGGTTCAGGTGTCGTTGCAGTTATTGTAGAAAAAATTGTCTATAGGCCAATACGATCAGCGGGAAGAATCCCTGCACTAATTACAGCACTTGGAACCTCACTATTTTTCCAATACACAGGTCAATTAATAATTGGAGCAGACTCAAAAGCATTTCCAACAGCAATTGAGCAAAAGATGTGGTTCTTTGGAGAAATAATGATCTCAAACATTCAGGTCATTATTCTTGTAACAACTTTTATATTAATGATTTTCCTATGGTGGCTAGTAAATAGAACAAGAATAGGAAAAGCGATGAAAGCAACTAGTTATAACCACGACGCAGCAGAGTTAATGGGAATTGATACAAATAAAATTATATCTTTCACATTCTTCGTAGGTGCCTCTATGGCCGGTGCTGCAGGTGTCTTAGTTGGTATGTATTACAGTACAGTTGAGCCAATGATGGGACTAATCCCTGGACTAAAAGCATTCATTGCAGCAGTTCTTGGTGGAATTGGAATTATTCCTGGCGCAGTAATTGGTGGACTAACTCTTGGTGTAGCAGAGAATCTAGTCGTTGGTTTCTGGGAATCTACGTATAGAGACGGTATCGCCTTCTTAATCCTTATTTTAATCTTACTAGTCAAGCCTGCTGGAATACTTGGTAAAAACAGAAAGGAGAAAGTGTAATGTTAGAACTACTACTACACCTTACGATCCTAAGTGGAATAAATATTATATTAGCTGTTTCGCTAAACCTTATAAATGGAATATGTGGTCAGTTTAGCTTGGGTCACGCAGGTTTTTGGGCCGTTGGTGCTTACTCTGCTGCGGCTTTTACAGTATATGCTCAACTTCCAGTACCTCCAGAAGTGAATCTTATCATTGGCTGCTTCATAGGCTTTATTGCCGCTTCAATAGCTGGTCTAATTATAGGTGTACCTTGTCTTAGACTTAGAGGTGACTACTTAGCAATTGCTACACTTGGATTTGGGGAAATCATTCGAATTATCATTATGAATACTGACTCAATTGGTGGACCAAGAGGATTCAGTGGAATACCGAAAATTTCAAATTTCTTTTGGGTATACCTATTCGTAGCAATTACTATTATTATCATTGCAAACATCATGAGAGGAACTCATGGTAGAGCGATAATTAGTATTAGAGAGGATGAGATTGCTGCAGATTCAATGGGAATCTATACTTTCAAATATAAGACAATGGCATTTGTAATAGGAGCAGGCTTTGCGGGAACTGCGGGTTCTCTCTATGCTCACTACACTCAATTCTTACACCCTAATGGTTTCACATTTATGATGTCAGTAATTATTCTTCTAATGGTTATCCTTGGAGGACTAGGATCAATTACAGGCTCTATAGTTGGTGCAATAATTCTAACGCTTCTTCCTGAAGTACTTAGACTAATGGGAGAAACAATAAGTGAGTGGAGAATGGTAATCTATTCAGTTCTTCTTATTACACTAATGCTTCTTAGACCTGGAGGAATTTTTGGTAAACACGAATTCAACCCACTTAAATTCTTTAAAAAGAAAGGAGAAGTAGCGTGAGTACTCCTATTTTAGAAGTTAAATCAATTACAATGCGCTTTGGTGGACTAACAGCAGTAGATAACTTCAAACTTGCAATTAATAAGTCTGACTTAGTTGGTGTTATTGGCCCTAACGGTGCTGGTAAAACTACAATATTTAATATGATCACTGGGATCTATGAACCCACAGAAGGTGAAGTTCACTTAAATGGAAAGAATATTTCTGGTGAAAGGCCTGCTTTTATTACTCAACAAGGTATTGCTAGAACATTTCAAAATATCCGTCTCTTCAAAGACCTTTCTGTTTTAGACAATATCCGCCTGGCCGGTCACTTTAGAGCTGATTACGGATTATTTGCAAGTATCTTTAGAACTAAGAAATACCATAGTGAAGAGAAGCGTATCAGAGAAGAGTCTATTGAGTTTTTGAAGATATTTGGTCTACAAGACAAGCAAGACCTTCTAGCAAAGAACTTACCTTATGGTGAACAGCGACGCTTAGAGATAGCGAGAGCTTTAGCAACGAAGCCAGATGTTTTACTCTTAGACGAACCAGCAGCTGGAATGAATCCAAATGAAACAAAAGAACTTACTGAGCTCATTAGATGGGTAAGAGATAAGTTTCAAATAGCAATTCTTCTAATTGAACATGATATGAGACTTGTAATGGACGTTTGTGAAGAGATATACGTTGTAGATCATGGAGAGCTTATTGCTCAAGGTGAACCAAAAGATATCCAAAACAATCCAAAAGTTATTGAGGCCTACCTCGGAACAGATCAAGCATAAGGGTAAAAAATGAGTAAAGAAATACTACTAGAAGTAAATGATATGCATGTTCACTACGGTGCAATTCATGCAATACATGGAATAAACTTAAAAGTATATAAAGGTGAAATTGTAACTATCCTTGGTTCAAACGGAGCAGGAAAGACAACAAGCTTACATACAATATCGGGTCTACTCACTCCAAGCAAGGGAGAGATACTCTACCGTGGAAATAGAATTGATGGTGTAAAGGCCAATAAAATTGTAGGCCTTGGTGTTGCTCACTCTCCAGAAGGTAGAATGGTATTCCCAGACCTTACAGTTAAGGAAAACTTAGAAATGGGTGCTTTCCTTAGAAGAGATACTGAAAAAATAGAAGCTGACTATGAGTATATGTATAATCTCTTTCCTAAACTAAAAGAGAGATCCACACAGCTTGCTGGTACGCTTTCAGGTGGAGAACAGCAAATGCTTGCGATAGCACGTGCCTATATGTCAGCTCCAGACCTTCTACTTTTAGATGAGCCGTCTCTTGGAATAGCACCAATTCTTGTACAAGCTATTTTTGATGCAATTGTTGATCTAAACAAGCATGGAATGACAATTCTCTTAGTTGAACAAAATGCATATGCATCATTAAAAATTGCTGACAGAGGCTATGTACTTGCAACTGGAGAAATCTTTATGGAAGGTCCAGCTAGTGAGCTAATAACAAATGAAGAAATACAAAAAGCTTATCTAGGTCACTAGATAGCATTTAAAATATCAAGGGCCCTAGCTAGGGTCTCTTGATCTTTTGCAAAACAAACCCTTACAATTTTTTGATCCTCAGGCGCATTTTCATAGAAGCCAGAAATTGGAATTGTAGCAATTCCATGTTCTTCAATAAGCTTAAGACAAAAATCTACATCACTAAGTTTTGAAATATTACTATAGTCTAGGAGACAAAAATAAGTACTACTAGGGTTTATAACTTTAAACCTTGACTCTTTTAGACCATTGACAAGGAAATCTCTCTTTTCTTTATAGAAGTCCCCAAGAGATAGAAATGTCTCCATCTTTTCACTCAAAAAGTCGGCAAGGGCCATCTGAGCTGCTGTAAAAGTAGAAAAAGTTATGTATTGATGTAGTTTTCTAACCTCTAGGGTAAGACTAGGTTTGGCAATTAAATAGCCTACTTTCCAACCAGTCATATGACATGATTTTCCAAAACTATAGACACTAATTAATCTCTCTTCTAGAGAAGACAAACTCCTAGGGTTAAAGTGGTATTCCTCATCAAAGCAAATTCCCTCATAGACTTCATCACTGAGTAAGATAATATTCTTATCATCAACCATCTTACTTAATTCGATCCAATCAGATTTCTTAAGTCTTGTCCCTGTGGGGTTATGTGGAGAATTGATAATGATCATTCTTGTCTTATCAGAAATAGTTTCTTTGATTTTTGAAAATGGAAGAGAAAACCCATCCCCTACTAAGTTTAATCTCTTAGCACTTCCACCAGCAAGCTCAATCGCTGGCACATAACTATCATAGCAAGGATCAAAAACGATCACCTCATCACCTTTACTTACGAAGGCCAATATACTTGCAGTGAGAGCTTCTGTTGCTCCAGAAGTAATTGTAATCTCTGTGTCAGCATTGATGACATGTTTATATTTCTTATTGAAGTAGCTAGCGATACTATTTCTTAATTCAGGCACTCCAGTCATAGGTGCGTATTGATTAAAACCTTCCTCAATGTAATGACAGATTCTATCCTTTAAGAAGCTATCTCCATCAAAGTCAGGAAAGCCCTGGCCTAGATTTAGTGCTCCTAGAGCATTAGCTTTAGCTGTAATAGTAGTAAAGATTGTTTGACCAACATTTGGGAGTTTAGAATTAAATTTTATCATCCATAGATTATAATGAATAAAACCCTAAGTGCAAATATCTCAATAAAAAGGCCCTCAATTAGAGGGCCAAGTGATTATTCTTTTTTCTTTTTTTCTAGGAGTACAGGGTAGGCCGATTTAATATATCGTTTAGTCACCCTATCAAATAAACTATCTGTCTCATTTGGCTCATACTTCTGATCATCAATATTATCTAGAATTTCATTATTTCCAGACCCGTAACCTGAACTATATCCCGATCCCGAAGAGCTACCAGAGTTTGAACCAGACCCATAGTTAGAACTAGAACTTCCTGAGTTATTATATCCTCCGTAGCTACTTCCTGAAGATCCCGAACCAGATCCCCAGTTGATACCAGAGTTTGGATTCTTCTTCTCATCACTATCTCTAGAAGACTTACCTAGCGCAGAATTAACACCACTAGAAGTACTCAGCCCACTCTTACCACTAGTACTTGGAGAATAAGAAGCGAAAGCATTTGCTTTATTCTTAAGCTGATCTCCAAAGGCGCTATCAAGTGATGCTTTGTAATCAGCAAGAGCTGTATCTTTCTTATATTTAATTCTATTATCAATCAGCTTAGAAACTCTTTCCGCCTCTGCTTTTTTTACAGCACTTAAAGTACTTCCAGAATTAGAATCATTTAAACTTGCTCCAGAGTTACTAGAGTCATTCCCAAACAGGTTATCCATAAATGAACCAGAAGAAGCCGTTCCATACTTACTAGACATAACTCCTAGTAGTGATCCACTAACATTTTTAATAAACCCAGCGGCTTCTCCCTCAACGTCACTATTAGTATTTGAGTTACCAATTAATCTCGACTCAAGTCCTAAGTTAACATCTAGATCTGCTACGTTCTTATCATGATTAGCATCAACATCAACCAAACAACCTTCATTCTTCTCATAAACAGAAGCAACTAAATCAAAGTACGCCTTTGCAACGCCTGTAACTTGTAGCATTCTTAGAGGCTCTATTGCCTTACCAATTGGAACTCTAACTTCATAATCATCTTGTTTTTCACAGTACTGAGGAAGTCCACCAGCAAGGGCACCTTCTCTAGATTTTGTAAGATAGTCATCGTTAGTAATAAGACTATTCTCTCTCAATGGTACTTCATGAGAATACTTTCTAAAAAGCTCTAGTGTCTTATAATATTCTTCCTGGCTAGTTTGCCCATCTTTAGCTTCTGACTTAACAAGAGGGTTTATGGACTCTTGCCCAGTTCTGTAGTCAAAGTATTTAGAGAAGACACCAAGTTTATCTAAACCTTTATCTTCACCCTTACTCTCAAAATTACGATATGTACTATTCTCTATAAGTAGCTTATTAACCTTAGCTAATTTAGGAAGCATCTTTCCTCTAATAGTTAAAGCTTTGTAAGGGTAAGCTGGGTCATGTAGGAAATCGATGACTTCATCTTTTTTAATATCTCTTACAAGCCAGTTATTTTCAGAACAGTTTTCATTGTGAGCACAGTACCATACAGCATTTTGACCAGCATGGGCAGCATCACTAAGATCGACTTCATATTGTGCCGTCATATCTTTGATTGTTTTTATATAAGCAATCTGAAAATTCTTTGTTAGCCTTTGATTCTTAAAAGCAGCTGATTGAATATCTAAGCCTAGGAACATATTCTTTTCCACGCCCTTATCATCTTCAGGAGTATTTTCTTTCTTATCTACTTTTTGTAAATAAGCTATATAGGCCTTATATTCACCAGCAGTGAAATCTTCTGCCGTTTTGAACTGAGCATAAGCTTCTTTATATTCAGTACGATATCTAACAACAGTGTCGTGTAGAATTTTAGTTAAATCGTATGTTGAAGGTCTCGGCTCAAGAGCACTTGCGCTAGAACCTTCAGAATTTTCATCATCTTCTGTAACAACTTCAATTGAACTTACAGCATCACTCTTACCATCTACAAGAGTAAATAGGTTTTCGTAATTTCCTAGCTCAAAGAAGTACTTATCCATTAAAGTATTTACTTCATCTGGAATAGTTGGGTTACAACTTGCACCTGATCTAATTCCTTGTGCCATATTAGCAAGCTTAGTTTCATCATCTAAAGCAGGTGGATCAAAAGGAGGAACATTACATGTCTTATCTTTTGGATCGTAATATAGGCCATTACAGCAAGTATCTTTTGAACTAGTTGTTTGCCCCGCAAGAGTACAAAGCTTTCTCTTCCAATTTATAGAGACTTCAAATTTAGCATGACAAAAGTTTTGAGTCTCAATCCCCCATCCACCGTCAAGACCTTTGTTTCTTGGGCTGTAATCAATCGCACTTGCATTTCCACCAGGGTTACACTTCGCAGGTCCAATCTTATTTATAAGCTTGAGGTCTTTAACATATGAAACTTCTTTTTGAGGGTCTGGTTCATCAGTTAGTTTTCCAGACTTATCAACTTTAACTGCAGAAACTTTACAAAATTGTTTTCCACCACTCTCATTCTCTTCACCATTACAAACGACACTTACCTTTTGAGTACCACTCTCAGCGATATAATCTGTTAAATGCGGTTTTGGAACACAAGTAGGTCTAAATCCACACTTAGGATCTTTATATTGAATAGCAAACTCACCATGACATGAATTTGATACCCAGATAGTATTATCATCGTTGATACCGTAAGTACTTCCTTTGACACATGATGATCTAGACTTCTTCTTTAAAAGATAAACATTTCCAATTTTTCTATTTTTGAAATCGTCTTGAGTAACATCACACTCATTTCTGATATAACAATATGATCTACACTCTAATTTAATATTCTTTGTTTGGTCATCATAGTCACAGCTATTTAGTATAGGATTAGATTTTTCAGAGAACTCATGTGGTTGAGTCATATACTGATAACACTGATATCTAAAATCATTAACACATGAGTCAGTCATATTTGTCTTACAGCTACTATCTGAAAGCTTAAGTCTATCTACACACTGATCCATTGTATAAAGAAGTAAGTCTTTCTCAGCAGGAGCAGCATTGTTACACTGACCCTTTACGTTTGATTCTTTTTCCCAAGTATATCCATCTTGAATACATTTACACTTTGTTTCTATGAGGTTCTCATAAGACTCAATCTCAGAAGGACTCATAGAGTCTTCTCCACTTTGCCCCATCTCATTTTGAATAGTGAACATAACACATCGCTCTAGCAGCACTTGTGTCTGATCGCCATTTAACTTTGAGAGCTGAGTTTTGTAGTCAATATTAGTTGCAGGATCAATATAGTTATCTAATGGATCAATAGCTCCACTAGAGTCCTGAGCAAAACTAGATATTGCAGTAAAGAAAACCATAAATAAAAGAAGATGCTTTTTCATAAAATCCACCTAAAAGGCATTAAAGTATTAAAATATAGTTAAATTTTAACATTAGATTAAATTTGTTGGAACGCCTTATAAAATACGGATAGATTTTTCCGTATTACTATAATATTAACAACAAGTTAGACTAACTAAATGAAAAAAATTAACGTGATACAACTGTCTTTAAAAGTGGGCATTAGCTGTTTTCTACTTAGTCTCCTTTCTCACAATATTTTGGCCTCCCAAGATAGCATTCGATTTGTCTGTGAAAATACTCAAGTAAAGAACGGTGTTATTAACTCTTTTCATAAGAATCAGGAGATTACAGTCTCAACACCAGGTAACTTTACTCATTTTACCTCAAGTGACTCACAATCTTTCTACGAATACAAAAATGGTGTTTGGAAGTGGAACGAGGGAGAGGGAAATTACTCTATTAACCTCACTGAACTAAAAAAGAATCTAGATCTAGAGTCTTACACATATAAATTACGATATTTAACAGAAGATGATCTTTCAAAACTAGAGTTCTCACCAATTCTTTTAATAAATGATAAAACGAAAGTCTCCTATCCAAAGATATCCGTTGAAACAATTGATCCAAGATTACCTATTCATAGAACATGGAGACTCCCTAAAAATATAAGAGCAATTACAAGCGCTAATTATTATATTGAATATAATGATAAGTACTCACTACTCACGCGAATAATACAGAGCTTAAATAGTGCTTTTCTAAAAAATACAATTAGCTGTAAGAGGTTTGAAAATAATAATCAAAAAGTTAAGTCTTTTGGACTGGCAAAAGACCTTACAAAATCACCTAACTTATGGCCAAAGAGCTTGTTGCCTTTAAAAGCGAGTATTCAGCAAATTTTAATAGATTCTTTCTTAAGTAAAGATAATGATGAAAATCAAATCAAAAAGAATATAGAATTCTTTAGTGATATTCATCTAGCAAAAAGGCTTATTCACTCTTCAGTAAACCTTGAGAAGTTATCTAAAGACACTAGAGTTAAAAAAATCAACAATCTAAAAGAAATTCTCAAAGAAAAAATATCTTTCAATACCAAATCCAAAATAAGAAGAATTTTTAGTAAAGAACATAGAGTTGGTTTAGAGGTAATAGATATTCCAATCGACACGACAAAGTTTGCTGATGACAGAGATGCCTTTAAACCAAATAAGTATCTAGACATGGCTGTATTATCTAGAGTGTCTTTAAACAAAGAAAATGATAATTACTATTTTTATTTTTATAACGACAAAGATGACTCGCAAATAGAAGTAGGGCCCTTTAAGTTTAAAAATATATACTGGAAGTCTTTTAATAAGAACTTATCGAGCTGTACAGAAAGAGTAATGAAGTACTTTAACGAGTACGAAAGAAAATCATTTGTCTTCACTCGTTCTGAATCACTACCAATTAATGATGAACTTATCCTCTATGAAAGAGAGCATAAGAAATACCCACTTAAAGAAATCATTATCACTAACAACTGCCGTGGCCCAGGAAGTATTGAATTTGAATGGCCTGGAATTATGAAGACTTACTTTCAATTACCAATGCCAATTATGGATCAAATCTATAAGAAAATGACTAAAACAGAGAACTCTTTTTTTGATTTAGGAGTTGAGAGTAGAAACTCTTCTTTTTACCAAAGAATATACAAAGATATAAATTACTCTCCTGGTATAAAAAATAAACTAGTATCGTTGTGGTCAAAGTATTTTGAAAGTGACTATAGATGGTATGCAATAAATGACTTTGATAAAGCAACTGAGGAATGTTCAATTACAGATATAGAAAGTGATCTAGCGAAAACCTCAGAAACTGAAAAAGAAGTAAATTTTAAGTATGAAATGGGAAGAATTCATTATGATCAATTCCCTGTCGAAACAAGAATGAAGTCAGGTTACAATAAAATCAAAACGCCACTAGTGTATGTTAAAACTCCATGTAACGAAGAGCAGGCCAAACAGTCGCCTCCAAAACATTTCTATCCACCAAAACCTCTCTACGACACAAATAGTCTGAAGTATTGGAAATCTAAAACTTGCTCATTTGCTCCTATTAACTTTTTTCATTATAAAGATCTTCTCGACTATCAAGTACACCTTTCAATGTTTGAAGTTGATGGTGTTTATACAGGACAAAATAGAGAATCTAACCCTCAAGAAACGACAGCACATGATCTATCTCTACTAAAGAATGACAAAGTACGTGTGAACTTTGATTTCAAAAATGCTTATAGCTTTAAAAAAATGCATATTTCGAAAAAAGATAATTTATTAAATATTCGATTATCAGGAAATAAAAACTTCAACTTAAAACTTGGAAATATTGATCTTAGTAAACTAAGAGAAAGCTCAAGTAAGAGAGTATTTAAAAGCGAATTTAGGCCTTGGGCGACAGACAAAGTGAAAGGAATATACAAACTGATTGGGATTAATCCTTTTGACTTAAGTTCCTACTACTCTGACGATCCAAGGAGTTCAGTTGAAACATATGCACTTTTTTATAATGATAACGGAGAAATCTTAAACCATCACTCACCTTCTATAGGTATTGAGCAATGGTTTCTAAGGCTTCGAGGGAATAAATTAATACTAGATCTAATATCTCATGAGAGGATAACACCAGTGGCCAGAATAGAGTCTGAGCTACCTGCTAACTTTCTTCTTTAACAACCTTGTATTCGGCTTCAAAAATGTCCCCAGAAGGTGCCTGCTGCCTTCTGCGACTCTCCTCATGATTACTACGGTTATTATTTTGATAAGCTCCATTAGCTGTGGCCTTCTTGCTTAAGTAGCCACGAAGGAGCGATCTCATAAATGTGTAGAGAAAGTAAAAGAAGATTAATTTAAGTATGAATTGAATAAACATATATTTCCTTTAAGTTATTTAAACAACGCAGCAACTAATTAGTCAAATTGTCTTGAAATAATTCACTAAAGTACGTGATTTACAGTAATTAGTATCTTTTCGCCTTGTATGTAAGATGGTAATGTTTTGACCAATGTCAATGAATGAAAATATAAAAAATGAGGAAATTACGCAATGAGTGATGATAATCAAAAGAAACTTATTCACTGGGCCGATTTTACGGCAGATAGAATTATCAGACAAAGAGGCGATAAGGAAGAATATACTGTTGCAAGTGGTATTACACCTTCAGGAGTTGTTCACTTTGGTAACTTTCGTGAGGTTATAACAGTAGACTTTGTAGCAAGAGCGCTTAGAGATCGTGGGAAGAAAGTAAGATTTATCTTTAGTTGGGATGATTATGACACTTTCAGAAAGGTTCCACTAAATCTTCCTAAACAAGAAGAGCTTAAAGAATACCTATTTAGACCAATAGTAGACACTCCAGATCCTTACGAGGAAGCAGAATCATATGCTGCTCATCATGAGCAGAGCTTTGAGTCTCAACTTGAAAGTGTTGGTGTTGAAGTACAACCAATCTATCAGGCCAAGAAATATAGAGCAGGAGATTATAAGTCTCAAATCAAAAAAGCACTTGAGATGAAAGGTGATATCGCTGCTATTTTAAATGAATATAGATCAACTCCTTATGGAGATGAATATTTCCCTATTTCTGTTTACTGTGAAAAGTACCAAACAGATGAGACAGAGATCATTGACTGGGATGGAAATAACACAATTACTTACAAGCATAAAGTTCACGACTACACGGGGACAATTGATCTTGAAACAACAGATAAAGTAAAACTTCCATGGCGTGTAGATTGGCCAATGAGATGGGTTTATGAAAACGTTGATTTTGAGCCAGGTGGAAAGGACCACTCTTCACAAGGTGGATCTTATACAACGGCAAAAGAAATTGTTAAGTTATACGGTGGAGAAGCACCAGTTTATCTTCAATACGACTTTGTTTCTATCAAGGGTGCTGGCGGTAAAATGTCATCTTCAAAAGGTAACCTAATTACTGTAAGAGATGTTCTTAAAGTATATGAACCAGAAATGGTTAGATGGATCTTTGCTAGCTATAAATCAAATGTTGATTTCGCTGTTAGTTTTGATTTAGATGTTCTTAAGATCTATGAAGACTTTGACAGACAAGAGAGACTTGCTTTTGGTGTTGAAACAGGTAACGAGAAAAAAGTAAATATGGCCAAGAGAGTTTATGAACTTTCTCAGATTGGTGACGCTCCTAAAGAGTGTCCATTCCAGCCATCATTTAGACATCTTTGTAACGTTCTTCAAATTAACGATGGAAATATTGATCAAGCAAAGAACTACTACGCTAAGGATCTAAAAAACGAAAGAGATGAAAGAAGGTTTAACGAGAGAAGTAATTGTGCACTTCACTGGTTAGAGAACTACGCTCCAGAAGAGTTTAAATTTAAAATTAACTCTGAAGCTACAGATACTCAATGTGGTGAAAAGCAAACTGAATTCCTTGCTAAATTTTCAGAATTTATCTCAAATGATTGGGATACAATTACTACCGACAAAGAGCTTCATGAGAAGATGTATGAAATCATCCATGCTGTAGAAGTTGAGCCAAACGACGTATTCCCAGTGATGTATGACAGACTTATCTCTAAGGAGAAGGGTCCAAAGCTAGCAGGGTTTATTAGAACAATTGGTAAAGAAAGAGTGTTAAAGCTTTTTAAATAAAATAAAGGGGAGCTTGTTGCTCCCCTTTTTATTCTTATGCTTTTTCTGAATTATGAACGTGTAAGAAGTGAAAGTGTTTTTCGTATTGAGTTATCGCATCTGCAATAATCTGCTCCTTAGAATACCCATAAATATCGTAATGTTGTCCCCCAGAGAATAGAAATACTTCAGCTCTCCAGTATGAGTTTTGATTATCTTCAACATACTCTGGAACAATAAACTCTCTAAGCCTTATTGAATAATGAAAATCTTCAACATTTAAGTTTTTGATAGTGATATCTACAGACTTAGGGCCCTCATTAACTACAACAGTTTGATCTCTAGCTGTTAGCTCATCTGCTAATTCCTTAATCGCCGGCAGTCCTGTTTCTTTTATAAAGTTTAAAGCATTGGCATGAGTAGGATGATCTACGAGTGTTTGCAACCTATCTTTCCAACCCATTGAGGCCTGCGTATACTGAATTGTCGTAGAGTGATTTTGCACTGATGACTGAAGTAAATAATCGGCCCGCAGTGATTTTATAAAAGCAAAGAGCGCTACCATAATCATAAAGATCATCGGAAAGGCTGAGGCAATAGTCATTGTCTGCAAGGCGCCTAAACCACCAGCAAGAAGTAAAGTTGATGCTACAACACCTTCCATTACTGCCCAAAAAATTCTCTGCCACACAGGAGGCTCATGAGAACCGCCAGATGCTAAAGTATCAATGACAAGTGAACCTGAATCAGAAGAACTGATAAAGAAAGTCATCACTAGAATAACACCTAAACCAGAGAGAAAAGTTGTCCCTGGAAGATATTCAAAGAATTGAAATAATGCTACTGGTACATTTGAATTTACTGTTTCAATTAACTTATCAGCGCTTCCTGAAAGAGCAAGAGAGATTGCAGAGTTACCAAATACAGTCATCCATAGAAAAGTAAATGCTGCTGGAACAAAAACAACTCCAACCATAAATTCTCTAATCGTTCTACCTTTAGAAATTCTAGCGATAAACATCCCTACAAACGGTGACCATGAAATCCACCAACCCCAGTAAAGAAGTGTCCAACCACCAATCCAAGACTCTTTCTTCTCATAAGCATAGAGATTGAATGTCTTATAAATAATGTCAGAAAGGTATGCTCCAGTGTTTTGAATATAAGACTGAAGAATATATACAGTATCACCAAGCAGTAGAACTGCTACTAATAATACCGCCGCAAGTGCAAGGTTTAGGTTTGAAAGTTTCTTAATCCCCCCATCAAGTCCTAGAACTACTGAGATAGTTGCAAGAAAAGTAATTCCTACTATAAGTAGAACTTGAATCATCGGAGTCTGAGGGAGTCCAAAAAGGTAGTTAAGCCCAGCATTAACCTGAGTTACTCCGTAGCCAAGAGAAGTTGCAACACCAAACATCGTACCAATAATGGCAAAGATATCTACAAAGTCACCCATCCAACCATGAATCTTATCACCGATAATTGGAAAGAATGCTGATCTTGGAAGAAGTGGTAGCTCTTTTCTATAACTGAAGTAAGCTAGAATAACTCCTAGAGTAGCGTAGATTGCCCAAGCGTGAAGTCCCCAGTGAAAGAAAGTTATCTTCATTGCCTCTCTGGCGGCTTCTATAGATTGGGCTTCCCCAACCGGAGGAGCAGTAAAGTGCATCATCGGCTCGGCAACTCCAAAAAACAGAAGACCAATTCCCATACCAGCACTAAAGAGCATTGCAAACCAAGATAGATTTGTGTACTCAGGTTCTGAGTGATCAGGACCTAGTCTAATATCCCCCATTCGACTAACCATTAGCCACAGAGAGAAGAAGAGAATTATTCCTACTGATAAGATATAGAACCAACTCGTTTTAGTAATCAACCAATGTTGAATACCTTTAAAGAGCTCTTCCATCCCTACCGGCCAGATGGAACCAAAAATAGTGATTAGTGCGATAAAAATAGCGGACGTATAAAATACGCGCTTATTCATATTCGAAGAATTATTCATTAACACCCCATTGAAGTAAATATATATATGGAACCCTTTCGGATAAAGTACGAAAAAGCTAAGTCTATATTGTAGGCCATTAGGAATAACCGAATAGCCTAAATACATAGCATTACTAATTAAATTATATTTAAAGTATTGAAATCTTGAAAAAGGTTCTATGAGTGTCTATAGGTACAGAATGTCAGGCTTATTCTCTAATTTCGCCCATTAACTTATCAAAGTAAACAGAGACAGGGGAATCTGAGTAGTTATTAACGTAGTCAAAAGACATTGTTCCGTAGCCCTGGTCTCCCCAGCTTTTTCCCCAGCTATTCTTAAACATAAATATCTTTTTTTCAGTGTCATAGCCTGTTAATAAAATTGCATGACCATAACACTCGTACTCACCAGTTTCACACTTTGCATTTGTTTCATCTGTATACTCAACATGTGTATTATCCCAACCTGGAGGATAGACTTTTAGAGTTAAAACAACTGGTCTTCCTTTATCAATTCTCTTTTGAATAAGTTGTGATTGAGTTTTACCAAAATCCCACATTCCAGTTATCCAATCATAAGTAAGGCCATTAACTCTAACTCCTTGGTCATAACTAAACTCTACAGGAGCTCCAGAGAAGCAGTGAGCTGGAGTCGCTGTACTATAAGGGTCTTCTCCCTCACAGACCTTACCTGCATCAAAAGGGAAAGGCTTATAAGGAAAGTCTTTTTCTTTCATTATAAAGCTTTGGCTAATAAAGTTTTTAGCGATCATAGATGTATTTCCAAACTCTTTATCAGCATATTCATTGAAATGATCTTTGCCATAGAAAATTTGAAATTCTTCTGAGATATCGAATTTCTTATTAAACTTCTCACTAATCACACCCTCAACTAGGGCCGTAACAGCAAAGTACGCACAAGTATTTCTATCTTTTTGATCTTTAACTGGCGTCTGGTATTTCTTAAGGTCAACGACCTTAGCTTGAACAGAAAAACTAACAAATAGAATTATAAATAACTTAAGCATAGAGATGTCCTCGATTAAGCTATCTTTTATGCTTTTTAGCCATTTGGTTCAATCTATTTGAAAAATATACTGAAGATATGGAGTTAGACAGAAAAATTAAATCAAAAATATAATTAACAAAACTCTTTTATAATGACAGATAGTTTCAGTCTGACCCTATGCGCACTTTGACACCAGTAATATTATCAATAAGTTATAATTCTTCATATTTTCGAACAAAAGCAAAAAACTTACATTTCACAAAAAAGTATTACATTTCGTGAAAAATAGCAGTTATTTAGAGACAGCGGTTGCCACAATATCTCTCAAAAGAGAAAACTAAGTTAAGGAATAACCAAGAGGGAGAAAACAAAATGAAAAAAATCTTTATGGCACTTGTAACTTTATTGACTGTATCTAGCGTAAGCGCAGAAGTGTGTACAGCTAACCTTGATCAGCAAGAAAGATATGGATCTTACACAATTCAAAGATTTGTAAAATTTGACTATAACTACAACAGGGCCTGTAACGAAGCTCTACAAGATTGTAGGCAGGAAATGAGGGAAAGAAGAAGATGGGATTACAATGCCAACCTTACTTGTACTGTAGAAGGTAGTGGTAGAGGAAATGGTAATAGAAACTGTTCATTTGATCTTGAAAGAAGAAATGGAAGAGTAGTTGATACTTTCAGTAGAATGAGCTGTAGAGCAGCAGAAGATGCTTGTATGAGAGACCTAATCCAAAGAAATAGAAACGGAAGAAACTTAAGAGCAAGATGTGTGCAATCTACAAGAAGACAAACTCCTCCAACTAGACAAGTAACAAGATCTTGTACAGTAGATAGAATGGGAGCAAGAGGAAATGTAAGAGGAACTCACACTGCTGAAGCGACTGGTCGCAGAAACTCAGGTGTACAGGCTCAAGCTTGTCAAAAAGCGATGAGAAAGTGTGAAAACAACACAACAAGAAGACAATACTGCGTACAAAGATAGATTTATTATAAAATCACATAAATAAGGCCTCGAAAGGGGCCTTTTTTGTGTTTAGTCATATAAATTTTTCTATAAATCCCCTACTAGAAATTTACTCTCCATGAAATTAGGTCTAGAATGGCAAAAATTTTAAAAAGGGTAAATATAATGAATCCATGGCATGATGTGTCTCTTGGGCAAGAAGGTCCAGCAATAGTAAATGCAATTATCGAAGTACCTCGTGGTGAAAAAACAAAGTACGAGCTAGATAAGACAACTGGGCTAATTAAGGTTGATAGAATTCTTTCAAGTGCAGTTCACTATCCAGCAAACTACGGATTTATTCCAAGAACTTACTGTGATGACAATGATCCTCTTGATGTACTAGTACTTGGACAAGCAAAAGTAGTTCCAATGTGTTTAATGAGCGTTAAGATTATTGGTAATATGCATATGATTGATGGTGGAGAAGTAGATGACAAGCTTATCGCTGTACACGCTGACGATCCTCAATTTAATGGATTCAACTCTATTAAAGATATTCCAGAGCACACACTTAAAGAAATCAAGCACTTCTTTGAGACTTATAAAGCTCTAGAGAAAAAGACAGTTGAAGTAAATGACTTCACAGATCAAGCAGAAGCGCTAGTAGTTCTAAACAACGCAATTGAACTCTACAATAAAGAAGAAAAAAACTTAAAATAATAAAATATGGGCCTACTAGTTAGGCCCTTTTTTTTGTCTAAACTCCACATAATATCACTAAATAAAAAATAACCATTTGGACGATTAGGCCACTCTATCTTATAATATTCATTTAGGAGAACTATATGCAATCTACAGATTATAAAAGCAGAAGAATAGCGACTATTTCAAAATTAAAAGATGGGATAGCAATCCTTCCTGCAGCAACACATATGACTAGATCTAATGATACTGAGTTTGATTTTCGTCAAAGCTCAAACTTTAAATACTTAACTGGTAGTAACGAGCCGGATTCAATTCTTGTTCTAACACCACATGCAAAGAAAAAAGATCACCTCTTTGTAAGACCAAAAGATAGAATGCAGGAGATCTGGGCCGGAAGAAGGCTCGGAGTAGAGAAATCTAAAGACATATTCGAAATGGACGAAGTTTATACTTTAGACCAATTTGATGAAATTCTCCCAGAGCTTATGAAAGGTCATAGTGAAGTCTTTATAGATTTAAATAATGAGACAACACTATTTAATAAAGTTAAAAAAATGGCGATGGGACTTGATCCAAGAAATCGTTTAAAAATGCCTACACCTAAAGCATTTAGACATTTAAATACAATTATAGAAAAGCAGAGATTGATAAAAGATCAAAATGAAATCTTGCTAATGAAGAAGGCCGCTGCCGCGACAAATAAGGCACATAGAGCGGCCATGGCAATGGCAAGCTCCGCTCACTCTGAAGCAGATCTTCACAATATTATGAACTATGTCTTTAAAAAACATGGTGCAAGCGGTGAGGCCTATGGATCTATTGTTGCTGGTGGCGACAATGGGACAATCCTTCACTATGTAGAGAATAATGCACCTTTAATTGATGGTGAAACTCTACTTATAGATGCTGGTAGTGAGTATGGAACTTACGCTAGTGATGTGACTAGAACCTTCCCTATCAACGGGAAATTCTCAACAATTCAAAAAGAAATTTATGAAGTTGTACTCAGAGCAATGAAAGCAAGTTTTAGTAAATCTTCACCAGGTCATAGTTTAGAAGAAGTCCACATGGCATCGGTAAAAGAGCTGTCTATTGGCCTAAAAGAGCTAGGTATACTAAGCCAAAGTCTAGATGAAATTATAGAAAAGAATCTATTTAGAGAGTTTTATCCTCATGGAACATCTCACTGGATTGGTTTAGATGTTCACGATCAAAACCCTTACCTAGATAAGAATTTTGATCCTATTAAATTTCAAAAAGGTATGTGCTTTACAATAGAGCCTGGATTATATTTTCAAAAAGATAATGTGAATATCCCTGAACATTTCAGAGGCTTAGCTGTTAGAATAGAAGATGATATACTTATAACTGAATCATCTCATGAAAACTTAACAGCGATGATTCCAAAAGAAATCAAAGAGGTGGAGGCTGCATGCCAAGAAGATTACAAGCAATTTCTTTAATCACACTTCTACTCTTGGCCCAGAATATTGCGGCCAAGAGTGATCATATTTATTACAAAAGAGAGCACGATACTTGTAGACTCAAGCTTTGGGATACATTTAGCTCAAGTGAGGACCTAAAGTACAAAGATGTGCTTATTGAGTATCTACAGGAGAAAAACTACTCCGTCACAATGTTAGAAGAGAATAAGAGAATCATCACTGGTGACTATCACTTAAACTTTTCATGGTTAAGAAGCGGAACAAAGATGTTCAAAGACTGTAGTGTCGAAGTAAAGATGTATCAGTCGAAGGTGAATCTTGCTAGAAAAAGTGATGACCTTATATTTGAAAACTCAAAGAAGAGAAGCTTTCCTAGACACACTCCTTCTGGAGTAGAAAGGTGTAAGAGAGCTATAAAGGATGTTACGCGAGCACTGCCTCACTGCATTCTCACAAAAAAGTAATTACTCCACGAGCTTTAACTCTCATTAAAAATCAGCCCTACGGCCAGACTATTGAGCTTTCTCTAGTCAGGCCTCTCAATTCACATAAAATCAAACACTTATAAATATCAGGTAAATAATACAAAGGTAAAGAAAATGAATTGAACCAAATGACGCAAAGTGTTATTTTTCTAAAAAATAAAATTAGGAGAATATATGAAGCAACTAGCGATGATTTTTTCATTTGTATTATTAACTTTCAGTGTAAATGCACAAACAGTTAACTTAAAAGCGAACTGCTACCTAAGTGGTGGAAAAAGCGCAGTATGTGAGGTTTGCAATGACAGCTACAGCAGACCAATCCGCTGTGCAATGAAAATAAGAGGTATCACATCTTACGGTTACTGGTTCAAAGGAAGTCAAAGAGGTGTTCTTCGTCCAGGTAGTTGTATGAGTGGATATGTTTCTGCAAATAATCCATATACGGATCCTCTTGTAGATGCACAAGCTTATGCAAGCTGTAGATTTTAGGAGTTGATATGAGGTCCATAATAGCTATTTTAGTATGTCTATTAAGTTTTAGTGCACATGCACTCGATATGTTCGACCTTCCAGGAAAGTCGTGTGAGTTTCTAGAAGAGAATTTTGATATTAAAGACGAAAGAACTATCAACGGTAAAGTTATTCTTACTCTTGATGGTGACTCAACGGCATCGTGTGATGAAGATTCGTTTCAATTAGAAAGTGTCTTTATAACTGTCTATGACGTGGCCAATATAGCTAGGACTTCAGGTAACTTTGAGGGCCTTAACTTATTCGATATTAGAAAGTATAAGCTCTTGAAGGTTTATCCAAATCTACAAAAGATTAATGATAAAACCTATCAAGTTCTCGACAACAATAAAAAGGTAACGTTTCACTTTGTTAAAGGAAAGGTTCTTGCGATCACTCTAGACTGGAGTAAAGACTTTGAAGGGTCTCAACAGAGGCAAGTAAAGGTTAGAAAACAAAGAGAGCTAGCAAATGAACTTGTTTCTTTATACAAAAGAAGCTTAAGAAAAGTATCTGGCTACTACCGTGTAAAGAATGACACTATTAGATTTGATAACACTAGTATTGGAAACGATGGATGCAGCATCAACTTCAGCGGTTCAGCTCGCTCAAGTGAGAACAGAGGCAGAATAGACTTCTGGCTAGAGTATAACTTCTCAGCGGGAATAGGTTGGACAAACCCATCTTATACAACATTTGATGTAGACAGAGATACTCCAGGAGTTTACCAAGGAATGATTGACGATAGACATGAAAGAAGTTTGAGTAGTTTGAAAATGTCTTCAGCAAGTGACGCTAAAGAAGCTGCAAGAATCTTTAGAAATCTGCATAAACTATGCTGGAACTAGGAATCTAATGACGTCTTTGAGTTAAATAATCAAAGATGTAAAGAATTGGTTTCTTATTTTTTTGGAAGGCCTTTAGTTCCTTATCATTGGAGCAAAGGTCTTTTTCAATTTCTTCAAGAAGGTTTCTAGCACTCTCGATGTGCTTATTAGCAGCATCTCTAACAACTTCAACGGCCTTCTCAATTTTATCGCCAGTATAAAGTTTAGAAAGAGACTCTCCATTCTTATACTTTTCGAATTCAGCAGGATGAAAACATAGCCACTGAAAGATAACTGAATTTACGAGTTCATTATCTAAATCTAGGTTAGCGTCTTTTTGAGATTCCTCAGAGAAATCTAAAGTATCGTCCATCAATTGGAAGGCAATTCCTAAATCAATCCCCATCTGTCTTGATTTTTCAACAGTAGATCTATCAATATCTGCAAGAATTGCTGGCGCAAAACAACACCAACTCATCACAGAAGCAGTTTTCTTTATAGCAATCTCTTCTATAAGAGCGCTCGTATACTGTCTTGTTTCGATAGCGTCCGACTGGATCCACTCACCTATTGCTAGGTCTTGAATCACCTTTGCCATCTCACCAACAAGCTCTAAGTTACCCGCGCGAGTTAGACTTACTATCACATCAGAAAGTAAGTAATCTCCAGCTAGAACGGCCTTCTTATTAGATGCTTGAATATTAATTGAAGGTACGCCACGTCTTGTAGTTGCATTGTCGATTACATCGTCATGACTGAGACTAGCAGCGTGTACAAGCTCAATTGATCTTGCGTATGGATCAAGAGTTTTAAAATCTACACCATAGAGATGACCTACAAGATATGTCAGAAGTGGGCGCAAGCGCTTACCACCTACTAGTACACTACTTTGTAGGAGCTCATTTACTGCCTTAGTACAGTTGTCAGAAGATATGTTTAGATCCATATCTTTAACATGTTTTAAGGTCTTAAGTGGTATTGTCGATAAAAAATCTTGTAACATATTATAATTTATAGAGTTTTAATAATACATACTTTTAACAATCCAAGCGTTCATTGTAAATGACAAATAGGCTAAACCACGAAGTTACATGAAATGATTACTACTTTTTTTAGACAACACTTGCAACATTAGGCACAAAAAGTTATATCTGTGCCCCTAGAATACCTAAAAGAGGAACCTATGACTTCAGCACTTCAAGGCCGTAAGAAAGAATCTTGGAAAATTTTTGATGAGATTGCAGGAACTTACGATCTATTAAATAAAATACTCTCTTGTGGAATAGATATTTACTGGAGAAGTAAGCTTCTAAAGAATCTTCCAGCAAGACAGAATATGCAAGCACTAGACCTGGCCACAGGAACAGGAGATGTACCTCTCGTTCTAGTTAAGTCTAAGAATATTGCAAAGATAACTGGTATTGATCTTTCTAAAGGAATGGTTGATCTAGGAAAAGTAAAAGTTAAGAAAGCAAAATTAGAAAATAAAATCGCTCTTCACATTGGAGATGGTTGTAATATTCCTGCTGCAGATGAAACTATGGATGTAGTGACAATCAGTTTTGGAATAAGAAACTTTCCAGACCCACAAAAGTCTCTAAGAGAAATCTTTAGAGTATTAAAGCCAGGTGGAAGAGTAATGATAATGGAGTTTGGTTTACCAAAGAACTTCATAGTGAAGTCTGTATATATGTTCTACTTCAGACACTTACTTCCTTTTGTAGGAAATATTCTTTCAAAACATAAAGATGCTTATACATACTTAAATGAGACGGTTGAAGATTTCGCCTATGGTGAAGACTTTACGAACTGGATGAAAGAAGCTGGATTCGAAAACGCTAGTTTTCAAGAGCTAACTTTTGGAATTTCTAATTTATATATCGGCGATAAGAAATAAATGATAAATCTACTAGAGCTAAAACATTCTGTAATAAGACAACTTTCTGAGCACTGGAAACAAGTGGACTTTGAAAACTTATCTAAGGATAAGAAACGCTTTGTTACATATAAGTTTAAAATAGAAAAAACCAAACTATCAAACCTACTTGGTCACGTTATCCACAGACCTCTTAACTATTTTAAGAGTAAAGATAATGGTAAAGAGATACTAGGTATTGGTTCTCATATCACTTATACAAAGAAATATGACTATAATAAACTACTTGGCTTGATCGAAGCTGATAGTGACCTAACATTCCTAGGTGCACAAAGGTTTGAGTCAAACTCAAAAAGAGATGAAGCATGGTCAGGGTTTGACGAATGCCATTTTACTCTCCCAAAAATTATATTTGAGACAACTGGAGACTCTACAGTTCTAAAAGTTGTATTCAATAAGAAATCAATTTCAACTGAAGACAAGAGATCAAATGCTCTCTTCGAACTTGAAGCATACTTAAACTTCATTAGACATGAATTCACAGTAACAAAGCCTCAAGAAGTCTCTACTTACCCAAGTAAAGACCAGTGGTCTAATATGATTGACTACTGCATGAAAAATATCGAGAACACTCCTCTTGAAAAAGTAGTCTTAGCAAGAAAAGAGATTATAGAGTTTGATAGACTCGCTGACCCTATGGCCATATTTGAAAAGAATATGAAAAATGCGACAGATAGCTATCTGATGTATCTCGATCCAGGAGATGGTAAAGTTTTTATGAGCTTTACTCCGGAAAAACTCTTTAAGCTTAATCAAAGAGAAATATCTCTGGATTGCCTTGCTGGAACAAGACCTAGATCTAATGATTTTGAGGCAGACTTAAAGTTTCAAAGCGAACTAATGAGCTCTTCAAAAGAGTTGAATGAACACAGAATTGTGACTAGAGAGCTTCAGGAAAAGCTAACAACAATGGGTGCTGATATTAGAGTTGAGAATAAAGAATCAATTCTCAAACTCAAGTTCATACAACACCTTCATACTCATATAAGTGCAACTCTACCTGAGCGAAGTAACTTTGCAGTTCTTCTAAATACATTCCACCCTACTCCTGCAGTAGGTGGAAGACCTTGGGAAATGGCAAAGAAATGCATTGAAGAAGCTGAGCCATTTGACAGAGGTCTTTACGCAGGGCCAATGGGTTATATCTCAGCAGAGTCTTGTGAATTTGCAGTCGCCATAAGAAGTGCTCTTACAGAAGATACGAAGTTACATCTGTTTGGAGGATGTGGTCTAGTTACAGGAAGCGAAGCTGAGAGTGAATGGATCGAAACTCAAAATAAAATGAAAAACTTCGAGATCTCACTGTAGGTACAAGATGCTACTTACTAATAATCTTTCAGTTATGTGGTCATCAATAATCATTGATGAACTTATTAAGTCTGGTGTTATTGATTTTTATATTTCACCAGGCATGAGAAACGCTCCATTAGTTCAATCCTTACTACAAAGAAATGAAGTAAATCTCTATTTAGGAATAGACGAAAGAGGTCAATCTTACCGAGCTCTAGGTAATGCTAAAGCAACGGGAAGAACAAGTGCCTTACTTTGTACATCGGGGACTGCTTTAGCAAATTATACTCCAGCAATCATTGAAGCAAAGAAGTCAGCGACACCACTTATAGTTCTCTCAGCAGATAGACCAATTGAGTTAGCGACAAGTGATGCCAATCAAACTATTAATCAAGTTCATTTCTATGGAAATCATGTTCTAGCAGATAATTGTTTAGGGGCACCGACTGAGGAAATATGTCCACAGGTTATTAGAAATACTTTAGATCATTTAATCTTTAGATCACGCTACCCTATAAAAGGTCCTGTGCACTTAAATATTCCTCTTAGAGAGCCGCTAGATATGACAGAGGTACATATAGCGCCTAAATATATTGAAAAGGCAGAACAGGGATTTAAAAAGCAATACCAAACAAAGTACTTCCCACCAACTCAGGGAATAAGCCCAACTGCAAAGAATGTTATTGCAGATATTATTTCTAATAACCCCAAAGGGTTACTGGTTGTGGGTTCTCTACCATGCTCTCTAGATAAAGTGGCTATCAAAGAATTTATTGAGAAACTAAACTGGCCTGTATTTCTAGATATTTCATCATCTTTAAAATATAGCTACTCTATTGAAGACAATATCATTCCAACGTTTGATCATAGTGAAGTTTACGAAAAGTTGAGCGTAGAAAGACCTACTACAATTATTCATCTTGGTGGTAGGACAACAAGTAAACACTACTACCGGTTCCTAGAAGAATTTGAAGATATAAATTTAATAACAGTAAACTGGAGTGAAGAGAAAGAGGATCCTTCTCAGAATACAGATTTTAGAATTATCTCAGAAGTCGATCAATTCTGCCAAGAGATGTCCACAGTCATCACACCATCAAAAACACCAATAAATATCAACTGGAAAGAGTTCTCTAGTAAGAAATGTACCCTAATTGATGAAGCTAATTTAAGTTACCCATACATCTCAAAAAAGATAATAGATAATATACAAAACTCACAGGCCCTATATATTGCAAATAGTACTGTGGTTAGAAGTTTTGATAATTATCTATCACTTGAGAGTAAAAAAGAAATTGATATTTTCACTAACCGAGGTGTCAGTGGAATCGAAGGACTCATGGCGAGCGCCATTGGTTGTGCTGAATCAATAGATAAGTACACTACACTTGTTATAGGAGATGTTAGCTTTCTTCACGATTTAAATTCCCTTCAGATTGTTAAAGAATCTAAAGCACCACTTTGTATAATCTTAGTGAATAATTCAGGAGGAGGAATATTCACCCTCCTTCCTATAGCTAATAACAAAGAACTCCTTCCCTACTTAACAACTCCTCACTCACTTACATTTGAGAATGCGGCAAAATTATTTGATATTAAATATAAGCAAATAAGTACTACAGAGGAATTTGATAGAGGTTTTGTTGAAGCTCAAACAAATAAAGAATCTATTATTCTTGAAGTTATAGTTGATAATGATACAAATAAAGATCTCTACAATAAATTAAAGACGGTTAAGTTATGAGTAAATTTAAAGCGTGGATTATGGCGTCTAGACCAAAGACTCTCACCGCTGCCTCAGGTCCAGTAATTTTAGGAACTGCACTTGCCTACAATGAAACTCAGAATATCTCATTTATTATATTCGCATTAACATTACTGGCAGCTCTATCTATGCAAGTTGGAACCAACCTAGTAAATGACTACTATGATGCCATCAGAGGTACAGACTCTGATGATAGACTTGGACCAACACGTGTAACTCAGACAGGACTAATTGAACCAAAGAAAGTAAAGCTTGGTTTCATCCTTTGTTTTCTATTTGCAGTCTTAGTTAGTATTTACTTGATGATAATTGGTGGCTGGACAATTATAATTATGGGGATCTGCTGTATCTTAGCGGCATACTGTTATACCGGTGGCCCGTTTCCGCTCAGTCATTACGCTCTAGGAGAAGTATTTGCACTTATCTTCTTTGGCCCAGTCGCAGTTTGGGGAACATACTATCTACAATACCAATCTTTAAACTTAGATATTATAATCCTAGGATTTGGTCCTGGTTTAATATCTGCGGCAATTATGAGTATAAATAACCTTAGAGATATTAAAAGTGATAAGAGGGCCAGCAAAGTCACAATTGCTACACTCTTAGGGGCAAAGTACGCAAGAGCATTTACTCTAACACTTATACTCTCTTCTACGTTTATTCCTTACTACGCAGCTTTAAAAACAGACAAGACATGGGCAATCATTGCTACTCTGTCGTGCTATCCATTTTATAGAACATGGAAACATATAGCGAGAGGCCCTATAAATAGTGAACTAAACAACGCCCTCGCAAATACCGGAAAGTACCTCTTCCTATATTCAATAGCTCTGAGTATAGGACTTCTTATATGAGTTATACTTTTAGTGAATTTCAATGCCCACTCACAACTTCTATACAAGTTGGTAATAAGACAATTTCAAATCGTCGATGGATAGAAGTTAGCAACAGTAAAATAAAAGTAGATCTAGCACCCCTGCCAGGTCTACACACAGAATCTTTAGAAGAGTCTCTAGAGGACTTTAAAGCAGAGACATTCAATACACCAAGTGCTCTCTTTGTAAAAGAGTGTTTTGAGATCTTCACTTCTACTCAAGAGACACAAGTAGAATCGAACGATCTCTTCTACATAGACTTAAACCTAGATCCATCTAAAGTGGCCAAAGACCTATCTAGCTCAATCTACAAAATTAAGATTGGAAGAAATAAACTAGCAGAAGAATCAATCTGGCTTAAAGAATTTATAAACTCAGTACCTGAAGGTATTAAATTACGTCTAGATGGAAATAGATCATTTAGTTTAGATAGTTTAAATAAATATCTGCATGGTATTGATTTTAAAAAAGTTCAATACCTAGAAGAGCCATTACAAAATGTGATGGAATGGACTTCTCTTGAGCGATTTAATGAACTAGATCTGGCCATAGATGAATCAATTAATAGAAGAAGAGAATTGGATTTTGCAAAGTACATTGTGGCAAAACCTACTTTTAATATCTCACTAAAAGATACTCTTAAAGAGCTTGCTCTTGAGAATCAAGAAGTCATAATCTCCAATTCATTTGACCCTCCAAATAATATTAAAATTTTAAAAATGATTGCTGCTGAAGGCGAACACATTTGTGGGCTTGATACTTTAAAATATTTTTGTTTAGAAAATTAATTCGTAAAAACCAATAATTGCAACTCACTCTCAATTACCTAGTAAAAAATTATTTCTTTAATCAATTTCCACGACAACCGATAAATTATATTATTAAATCGATAGAAGAAATGTGTCACATCTTTAAAAAGATCTGATTTTTGTTAGAATAAAACCAACTTATTTTAAGGAGAAAATAATGAAAAAGTTATTAATGATTTCTGTAGCGCTAATGTTTGTATCATGTGCTCACATGAAAAAAGACAAGCCTTGTTGTGCTAAAGATGCCAAACAATGCAAAGTGCATAAAAAAGACTGTGATTCAAAAAAGTGTAAAATGCACAAAAAAGGTCAAAAAAAGCATAGTGCTGAAGAGTGTGACAAAAACTCTTGTAAGGTTCACAGAGCAAAAAAGAAATAATTGAAGATAAGGCCACAGAATGATGTGGCCTTTTTATTAGAAGTTAAATTTAGTAGTATAGAGCATAATTGGTATCGGAATAAAAAATAAAACTCTCATAAGCATACTTCGCTTTTTAACAAATCGAAGATAGCGTTGATCAACAATATCCCAAACACCAAATCCTAAAGCACAGACCAAAACAAAATAAGAGCTAACGCTAGGATAATCAATACTTATAAGTAGATTCGTTATCACACATAAAGTTAGAGAAACAGTACTTATAAACACATAAATCTTTAACATAACTCTCCCTAGAAATTATTGCTACAAATACTTATCAGAGATGTGCTCATTAAAGTTATCAAATACTAAAGCAATCTCGGTGCCA
>NZ_JBFGYP010000015.1:0-39519 GCF_041587335.1 Halobacteriovorax sp. | reverse complement strand
TAATGAGGTCTATCAAAAAAACTGTAAAGCAGAAGAGAAGATATTTGAGGTTTATGGATCGACATACCCTAATGAATTCCTACTAATTGCAACACTTGTTAACCCTGCTGACGAAAGTGTATCTTCAGTAAGCTACTTTATCTCAGTAGACTTAGAAGCGAGTACTAAACCAGAAAAGTTACTTAATGACTTAGTTGACTCTATTGGTGCATTTTTTGATACTTACTTTGCAACTAAAGATTGGAACGACTACCAAGCAGAGTGGCTTGAAGCAGAGTTTAAAGGTCACAAATTCTTCTACAAAATATCAAGAGAGAATATTGCCCTCCACGTAATGGCGGACAACCTTCTCAATCAATAATTTATATATTCATGAAGAGACGATACTGTTGCGTCTCTTCATTAAAGCTATCTTCAGTAAAACCAAGACTTTCGTAAAGACCTCTCGCCACACCATTAGCATGAAAGACACAAATCTCAACTTTCTTGATTTCTTTTTCTTTTAAAAGCTCTCTACCTTGGCGCATTACTAACCTTCCAAGTCCCTTTCCCCTATACTCAGGACTTAAGAAAATATCAAACCCAAAGGCCGTATGGGCGTCATAGTCTACTTGTACCCAGATATAACCGATATCTTTGCCTTCAAACTCAACAACTCTCCAAAGGTCTTTTTTTGCATTTGTTGTTACCGGGTTCTTTTCATCGTTTTCAATTAAATCAACTTTGACTTCTTCAATTTTCTTAGAGGTCGCTAGAGACATCTCTCTTAGGAAATTCTGGTAAGAAAATTCTCCATATTGCTTAAATTGATCACTTGTCATTTCTTTTAATAAAATCACAGTTACTCCTATTTAATTCAATTTAAGTTAATGGTAACACGAAATTCTTTTTTATTTTTAATAGAAATTATTTTTTAGAAAAAAAAGCCTCAGAGAACCTGAGGCTTAACTTAATTAATTATTCTTCGTTTAGATAGTTCTTAGAAGCTGTGCCTTTTGTTTGCTCAAAAGCAATATCTTGATCTTCAGCATCTTCACCATCATCATTTAAATCAAAATCGACTTCATCTGCATCAATTCCAAGATCCTTAAGTACTGCAAAGAATGACTTCTCATCAGTAAGGTCTTCAAGAATAGACTCTAAGTGCTTAAGTGGGTACTTGTTAACTAGTTCTTCAATAAATTCTTGAAGCTTCCCCTCTTCTAAAATAGAGTTTCTTCTCTTAATTTCATTCCAGTTCTTGATATAGTGAAAACGACAGTAACCAAGAGTAGTCACAGGGTTATCACAATTCTTCTCAAGACACTCATCAGTATCTTCAGTGAAGAAACTTAATGATTGAATCGCATCAAAAATTTCATTTAAAGAGAAATCATCAGCTAAAGAAACAATTTCTTCAGTCAGTGTATCTCTCGCCTGTATAAGGTCAGACTTTGACGACTTCTTAGACTTCTTAGTTTTTGCTTCAACAACAACTTCAGCGGCCTTAACAACAACTTCTTCCTCTACTTTCTCTTTCTTAGCAGAAGCTTTTGTCGTTTTCTTATCTACTTTTTCTGTAGCTTTCTTCGCTACTTTCTTAGCAACTTTTTTCTCTACTTTCTTAGCAACTTTCTTTGCTACTTTTTTCTCTGCTTTCTTTGCAGTCTTCTTCTCTGCTTTCTTCGCTGTTTTCTTAGCAACTTTCTTCGCTACTTTTTTAGCAGTTTTCTTTGCCACTTTTTTAGCAGTTTTCTTAGCAACTTTTTTAGCAGCTTTCTTTGCCGTTTTCTTAGCAACTTTCTTGGCCGCTTTTTTAGCAACTTTCTTTGCTGTCTTTTTAGCAACTTTTTTAGCTGTCTTTTTTGCTGTTTTAGGAGCTGCCTTCTTTGCTGTTTTCTTAGCAGTCTTCTTTGCTACTTTCTTCGCAGTTTTTTTAGCAACTTTCTTAGCTGTTTTCTTCTTAGCCATTCCAATATTCTCCAAGATCTTTTTTAACAAAGTAGACTTCCCATATAAAAAGATTAGCCCCGTTTTACACAGGGCTTCATTTTTATAATACTATAAGCTTTATTCGTATCATTATTGATAATATTCAGCAAGATTTACTTAAGATCTTTAAGCTCGTTAGCTGCAATAACAACTCTTTGAATCTCACTAGTACCTTCATAGATCTCTGTAATCTTAGCATCTCTAAAGAACCTCTCAACTGGATATTCTTTCGTATAGCCGTTACCACCGCAAACCTGGATAGCTTTAGTCGTGATCCACATTGCAGCCTCAGCAGCAAAAAGCTTGGCCTGAGCAGACTGTAGAGAATATGGCTCATTATTATCTTTTCTTCTTGATGCTTCCCAAATGAGAAGTCGCGAAGCAGCAATTTTTGTACTCATATCGGCAAGCATAAACTGAATTGCTTGAAGTGCATGAAGAGGTTTTCCAAACTGAACTCTTTCATTAGAGTATTTCTTAGCATAATCAAAAGCTGCTTGAGATATCCCTAGCGCCTGAGATGCGATCCCAATTCTTCCACCATCAAGTGTATTCATTGCGATTCCAAAGCCTTTCTCAATTGTTCCAAGTAGGTTCTCTTTTGGAACTCTTACTTTATCAAATGAAATCTGAGCTGTAGAAGAACCTTTAATACCAAGCTTATCTTCACACTTCATCACTTCATAACCTTCAGTATCAGTTTCAACGATGAACGCCGAGATACCTTTGTAGTTATCAGTCTTAGTTGTCTTAGCAAAAACTACTGCGATATTGGCCTCTTTACCGTTAGTAATGAAGTTCTTTGTCCCAGTAATTTCGTAGTAATCACCTTTATCTTCAGCGAAAGTCGTTAATGAACCAGCATCTGTACCTGCGTTTGGCTCACTTAAACAAAAACAACCAATGTGCTCACCAGTAGCAAGTTTTGGAAGATACTTCTTTTTCTGCTCTTCGTTTCCAAAGTTAAGGATTGGATAAACACATAAAGACGTGTGAGCAGAAACTAGAACACCTGTAGAAGCACAAGCTCTAGAGATCTCTTCTACAATTATTGAGTAAGCAGTGTAATCCATACCTGCTCCACCATATTCTTCAGGAACATAAGAGCCTAAAAATCCATTCTCACCTAATTGCTTAACAATTGATTCTGGTATTTTTTCATTCTTATCAATACTTGCCGCAAGTGGTGCAACCTCAGTATCGGCAAACTTTGAAACCATATCTCTAATTTCTTGATAATCACTTAACATCATATATATTCCCCTATTTATTATCTATTTACCTGTAAATACTGGTTTTCTTTTTTCTACGAATGCCGCAGTTCCCTCTTTCATATCTTCAGAATTAAAGATGGCACCAAAGGCCTTAGCCTCAACGTTTAGACCTTCACTAACAACGAGGTCATTACCTTCATTCATTACTCTCTTTGCTTCATAAACTGCAAGAGGTGAATTTCTCATCATTTTAGAAAGATAAGTTACTGCGCCTGCTAGCATCTCTTCTTTTGATTCAAATATAGAAACCACTAGGCCAATTTCTTTGGCTTCATCAACGGCCACGTTACGCCCAGAGTATGTAATTTCTTTTGCTCTATTTCTTCCAACAAGTTTTGATAATCTTTGTGTTCCACCAAATCCTGGGATCAACCCAAGCTTAACTTCAGGCTGACCAAAAACTGCAGTTTTCGTAGCAAAGATAAAGTCACAACTCATGGCCATTTCACATCCACCACCAAGTGCATATCCGTTAACACATGCAATCACTGGAATATTTAATGACTCAAAAAGAAGAGTGTTATCTTGACCCAATCTAGCAAAAGCTTCCGCTTCATCTGCCGTCATAGTAGTCATTCCCTTAATATCAGCTCCAGCAATGAAGGCCTTATCTTCTGCGCCAGTAAGGATCATCCCCTTAGCGACAGAAAAGTCTTTATTCGCTTCCTTAAATTCTCTTAAAAGAGAATTTAATTCAGTGTGAACTTGTTCACTTAAAGCATTAAGTGCCTTAGGTCTGTTAACTGTTACAGTTGCTATATCATTTTCAACTTCAAATAGAAGTGTTTCGTAATTAGTATTCATAAACACCCTTCCCAACTTTTCTACCAAATCTTCCAGCTGTTACATACTTCTTAAGAAGTGGGCATGGTCTATACTTAGTATCTCCTAATCCTTCGTGAAGAACTTCCATAATTGCAAGACAAGTATCTAGTCCTATAAAGTCAGCCAGCTCAAACGGACCCATTGGTTGGTTACAACCAAGCTTCATTGCATTGTCTATACCTTTTGCATCTGCCACACCTTCAAATAATGTATAAAAGGCTTCGTTGATCATTGGCATTAGTATTCTATTTACTGCAAATCCAGCAACATCATCTGCACGTACTACAGTTTTTCCCATCTTTTCAGCAACGGCCTCAACAGTATCAATAGTGTCTTTATTAGTTTCTAGACCAGTAATTGTTTCAACTAGCTTCATCACTGGAACAGGGTTCATAAAGTGCATCCCTGCAACAGCCTCAGGTCTTTTAGTTACAGCAGCTATTTCAGTAATTGAAATAGATGAAGTATTCGTAGCTAATATTGCTCCATCCTTAGCAACCTCATCTAATTGCTTGAAGATTTCAAATTTTATTTTCTTATTTTCAGTTGCTGCCTCAATCAATAGGTCGCAATCTTTAAGAGCGTTTATATCTGTTACACCAGTTAATCTAGATTGAGTTTCAGATACGAAAGACTCGTCCCACTTACCTTTTTCAACACCTCTATTTAATTGTTTAGTAATAAAGTCCATCCCAAACTTTAACCCTTCTTCAGAGATATCAAATACAAGTACATTGAAGTTAGTCATTGCTGCAACTTGAGCAATCCCTCTTCCCATTTGACCAGCGCCAACGACACCAATAGTTTTTATTTCCGTCATATAGAATCCTTTGTGGTAAATAAGTGATGAAAAATCCAAGCGATCATACGCCCTTTACCACGATTTCACAAATTCATAACCCTTTGATAATCTATTTAAGTCACTGTAATTCATGATATTTCTTTCAACTATTTTAAATAAGGCCAATTTTAGCTTGCCATAGAACTCCAGATGATCTAAAAAGTATATTCGAGACAGAAATTTAATGATGTGCATTAAGTAATATAGTTAACGTAGGAGTGACTTGTGGCAAACCACAAATCTGCGAAAAAAAGAGCAAGACAAACAATCGTAAGAACAGCAAGAAACGTTGAGAGAAAATCAGCGACAAAAAATGTTGTAAAAGCTATCCGTGCAGCTATCGAAGCTAAGGATAAAGAAACAGCATCTACGCTTCTAGTTAAGACTCAGAAGCTACTAGCAAGACTTGCTAAGCACGGAGTTATCAAAGATAACGCTGCTGCTAGAAAGACTTCTAGACTTGCATCTCAAATTAATAATCTTTAATATTTAATATATTATAGAGACATAAGAAGGAGCCTTTTAAGGTTCCTTTTTTAGTTTTCATTAATTATTAAATATTTAAAGGTTTATTAGTTCTAGAAAGAAGATAAGTACTCAAGCCTTAGTCTATTTTTTAATAATGGGCTTTTTGATTTAGCTTCTACTTCGAGTTCGCCAAAGATTCTTGACTCTCTCTGAAGTTCATCTGCTGTCCATGCCTTTGCATGCGACTGGATTTCCCTATCATATTTACTCAGCCTACTCTTTCCTTCGCAGTAGCTCGTATCAAGCATTTTAAATAGATGCCCCTGCATAAATGTAAAAAGAGACCTTAGTTGTTCAAACTCTATATCTTTGGAGCTTATCATTCCAAAGAAGTGAGATCTCTTTTTTGTTCCAAATAGGTTTGCTAATTGAAAATGATCTAACTTACTTGGACGAATAAGCTTTTGCACATACTCTAATTTTGTATCTGTACCACCAGGGAAGTAAAGGCTTATAAGATTAGCCGCTTGAAAGAACTCATAGCTAGAGTTTTCAACAGAAGCTAGTAAGTAGTTTTTTACATTCATAGGTAGAGTTAATTTAAAATAATTACAGATAAACTCTAAGTGCTGAAGTCCTTCCCAAAACCTAGGTGCATCTATGCGAATAAACTCTGCGTCAACTTTTTTAGAGAGTTGATCAAAATTTTTAGAAGGCTTAGAAAATGAAAAGATAAGAAATTGGTCTGCTATAGAAAGAGGGTTCTCCTCTAGCCACTTCTTCGTCTTAAGAGGAAGATTCTGAGACTCTATAACAAGGTAGCTTTCATTATTGCCAAATAGGGAGATTGTTTTAAACTTCTCCTCTATCCAGTCAGGAGTTATCTCAGCAGCATTAACTTTAAAAAAGTTACCACTATCTACAAGCTTCTTTGGCATTAGCTCTAATAAGATATGAGATATAAATTCATCACAAAATTGAAAGAAATAGATACCTGGTCGAGCAGGATTTACTGTCTCTTGATTCGCCTTAAGAAAGTCCCATGGAAACCATTTACTAGAAGGCATTTAAAACTTCCTCTCTAAACGTATTACCAGCAGACACTGCCAGGGCCTCAACCGCCTTATTTAAAATCTCTCTATTTTGAGTTGAGTTTGTTGAGTCAGACCCACTCGCTGTACTTAAGTAGCGTGAATAGCTAGAACTAAGAGATATTGATTTAGAAAAAACAACCTTAGGGTGTTTATCTATAAAAGGTAGAAAATCTTTATTCAAAAGACTTAGATCAACCTTGGTAGGCTTTTTAATTAGAATAATAGTTAAAGTTAAACTAAAAGAAGTCTGATTAGGAGAATAAAAGGCCCTACGACCAGCAGTACTATCAATAAGTGTAGTCCCTGTCGTTTGATAAAAGTCATTTCTCCTATCACTTGAAGTGACTATTCCAATTAAAGTAGCATCGGCGCTCTCAGAGTTACCACTATGAATTTTCAATGTTGTATTTTGAGAAAGTACTGAACTGATATTTTCAGTCATTGGAGTACTTGCATTTGATATTAATGACTTATTTAAAAAGTTTGGGATTGCTACTGACTTTACACCATAAGAGGCAAACGGATTATTTTGATAACGAAACTGATACCCTGCACAAGAAGCCAAGAAAAGAAATGCTAGGATTGAGATAATCTTCATAAATATTTAATCTACCGTTTATATTTACTGTTAAATTAATCTACCACCTATGAACACGGTTGCCAATTCTACACATTTGGTAGAATGTGACGATGTGAAGAAAAAGAGTCAATTTACTAGTTTAAAAAGTCTACTTGAAACAAATGCATCAGGTAGCGTTAGAGCGTCAAAGGCAAAGTACTTTGGACAAGACACTTTTGACTTTTTTTCACTTATTGAGTGCTGGCCAACAATCGTTGGAGAAAAGCTAGGTAAATTTACAATTCCTTTAAAGAATCACAATGGCAACCTTACTGTACTAACGAATCACTCTGCATTTTCACAGCAGCTAGGCTTTCTTGAAGAAGAAATAAAAAATAAGATTATTAAGAAATTTCCTTCACTAAAAGGAAAGATTAATAGAATTTATTTTAATTACAACTCAGAGCACTTTAACACCCAGGTCACTTTATCAAATAAGATTTTAAAAAAAGACAGGCAAGATGTAGAAAAAGAGAAAGTAATCTTTCATAAATTCTCACCAGTCTACAAGCAACTAAAGCAAGAAGCTGAAGATCTCTTATCAGAAATTGAAGATAGTGAAGTTAAAGAAATCCTAAGCTCTATTTACATTCAAACGAAATCGAAATAGTCCAACTCCTTGGTACTCTCCTACTCTAGAAACTCTAGTATCTAACTCTTCTAGATTGTCACAGTGACATATATAGGCCGATCCACTTTTTGATAAGCAACTTTCTAGTTGTTTAAAAATATCTTTAAGCTCAAAATTTAATATAAACCTACAAAGGTTACGATTATCATCACTTCCAATTCTCGACTTCTTAGAGTCAAAATATGGAGGATTTAATAAAATAACATCATACTTTTTCTTAGTATCGAGAGATCGAAAGTCTTGGAAAAATATCTTAAAGTCACAATTTAAGTTTTTAGTATTTTCTTTTAGGTATGGTTCAAACTCCTCTTGGAGTTCAATAAAAGTGATATGCTCAACAGATTGATGCTTGTTTTCAAACTCTACTCCTATTACTCCACTTCCAGCAAATAATTCTAACACTTGTAAAGAGAGATTTTCCTTTTCATACTTTACGGCCAGATCAGCTAATTCAATGCTATCGCGAGAGAACTTATAGAAGTTAGGCTGAGAGTAATTTAAGATGTTCTTTGATTTCTTCAATATATTTTCCTTCGCGAACAACTTTAATTTCGGTTATATCATAAAGAACAATAGTAGAAGATCTTCCTGAGCAAACAGTTTTCGCATTATCACAAAAATACTCTTCTTTCATATTCGTGGTGAAAAACTCCTTAGCATCTAAGAAGTTTACGATTGGATCTTGTCCTGTGATATTTAAGCTAGTTGATGTGATTGGTCCATTAACCTCATCAAAAATAGGAGATAACTCTCCACTATTTTGACATCGAATTGATATAAAATCACTTTCCTGGCAGATCCAACTTGGTAATTCGATCTTTGCCCATGACTTTGGTACCCCAATTGTTGACTCTAATGCAAAAAAGTCATTAAGCCATTTCTCATTAAATTCATTAGGAAGGTTGATCAAGGAAGTGATCATTTTAAAATCTTTAAATACAATGCTGAGAGGTTTTTTAGAGTCATGCCCTTTTATTTTTGCAATCTTTCTATAACAGTCTTCAGAGAAAATATCTCCACCAATCCCCCACACAGTATCAGTAGGATAAACATATAATTTTGATTTCATAACATTAACCACCAGATAAAATCAGGATTCTCTTCTCCCATCTCTATAAGTTTTAATACTGGATACGAGGTTTCTCTCCCATTTTCAAGAGCTCTGTGAAAAAGATTTCTCTTAAGTGTAAATATCGGCTTTTTTAAGTCCTTATTCCTACTACTTAGATTCTTTTTAAATACTCCATCCTCTAATAACTCTAAAATAACATAGTCTGAGCCGATACTCTTACCATAAGAGTTATCAATCGACTTCACAACATGATCTCTTACTCTGTCATTGGGGGAAAGGTTCTCTTTAAATATCCAGTAATCTAAAATATTGACTTCATTCAAGATTCTATTCTTCTCTAACTTAGTGACAAACTCTCTTCTTTCTTTATCTGAAATTCTATTAATTGCAGACTTCATCCAGAACGAAGGAAACGAAGTTCCATATAGAGAAGTATTCATATTCTGTCTCAAATCATTAAGAGACCAAGTTTTTTCTTCATACTCAAATTCAATTTTCTCACCTTTTATATCTAAAAATTTAAAATTTGAGTCTAAAATTTTATTAACTTTTTCATCAGTAATTGTTTCACGCAGTAAGTGAAATAAGTCATTAATTAGCTGGAAGTATTTATCTTTATTTTCTTCGGAAACAAAGTACTGCTTTAGGTCTGCCAGATATACTATTTCATTAATGGAAAGAAGTTTTTTAATATTCTTGGCCAATAAACCTATATTACCTATTTGCCCATACCCAACACTCTTTAAAAGACTTTTCAAAAATAGAGAATCTGAGTTTTCTGCCAGAGCGATCAAGTCATTATATAGAGCAAACTTCTTCAACTTAGACTTATTGCTCTTAATTGATTCTATTAATTTGATATAGCTCTCTAATTTATTCTGCTTAGGATATTTAAAATTCCAAATGTCTGTAATCTTTTGAAGCTCAAGATTTGAAAAGCCTCTCGACTTTAGAAAGCTTAAGATATCTTTTAAATCATTACCTTTTTTATAAGGATAGTGAAGAATATCTAATGTTCTCTCTGAAAACTGAGGATTACACTTTTTAAAAAAACCCTTCATTTGCTCATTTAACAAAAAATCAGACTTAGATAAGACTATTACATATTGAAGATAGAATTCATTTCTATATTTACAATTTTCAATATCAGAGACATTTGAAACGAGAACTGCGAGCCCATCACCACTCGCTCTATATGCAATATTAAATAAATTATTTACGAGTGGAGTAATTTCAAAAAAGTTTTTTTTTTTACATCTCCGCTATATGGAGTTTGAGCATGAACACTATGGATAAATGGGTTATTGAAGTTTACAACATCACTGTTAATAATATTTGTAAAATAGTAATAAGCACCAGAAGCAATTAAACCTATAAGTAATATTAAAATATAAAATAAGTACCGGTCGTTTCTTTGAGGTTTTGCCTTCTTCTTCACCTTCTTTTTCTTTTTAATCGGAGGAGTCGAAGCTCTTTCTACACTAGGCCTTACTTTTTTTTTTATACTTTCAGGTAAGTCTGGAGTTTCCTCTTCTAGAACCTGAGGAGGTTCTGAAAAAACAATATCATCTTGAGTTATATCAGCGGAGCTAAGGTCAAAATTTGGATCAGTTGCATCTGGGTCAAACTCTTCCACAGCTGGGGAACTTATTAGTTCATCCATATCTGGATATTCTAAATCATCACTCTCAGGAAGTTTCCCCTCTTCATTATTGCAGGCTTCTTGCTCTGCTACATGAACATTCAATTTTACTGGAGTAGGAGTTACAGGAGCTGGAGTAGAGACAGCAACAGGAGATTCTTCGACAATTCCCATATCAGGGTATTCTAAGTCATCATTACATGGAGTAACAGGACCTTCAGTTGGAGAAGGGGAAGACATATCAGGGTAATCTAAGTCATCATCTACAGGTATGGCATCTTCTTTATCAAATTCAATTTTAATTGAAGGAAGCTCTTCATCTTCCGACTTAGGCATTGTATTTGGATTTAATGATCCTGTATTTTCTTTAGTAATTTCTTGCTTAACAGTTAAAATATTTGGAGCTTCTGAAATTGGATTGAACCCCTGAGGTATATCACCCTTTACATATTTTTCAATAAGGTTATTTTCTTTAATAGAAATCCAATATCCATTTCCACTAGTTACTTCATCTTCTGGTGCAAGAGATCCTTTATCAATAAATTCGATAATCTTTTGCTTTGTAACTGGACCTAAAATTTGCTTATTTCTAGTTCTTATTAACCAACACTTTTCCATTTCTTACCTATAAGAAAAAACCGAGTAGACCTTTTATATCTTCGTCATTAAACCTCAAGCCAAGGCTAAATAGGGCCGATCTATCATTTGTAGCAAGGTCCAATCCGGACACTTTACCGTAAAATACATTCCATAATTGTACTTCAGTAGACAGTCTTAAATTTGGACCAATTCCAGTCCTATAATCAAAGACATCAAAAGATACTCTAGTCGCTCCATTGAATAGATCATAATCAATACCTGCACCACCAGTAGACTCAATAATTCCACCTCTTACGTACAGATCATGTAGCTTTCTACCAATTTGAACATCAAAACGAAAAACATCTTTCTTAATAATTTTTTCATTTTCTATAGTTGTTACACCATTAACAACTCTAGTAGTTTCCTGTTCTGTCTCTGGGCCATAGTCAGAAGAGCTCAAACCAAGAATATAGAATCTTTCAGGAGAAGGAAAAACTCTAAGAGAACCGCTTGTTACACTTCCCTCTTCAGTCCCCGCTCCCATGTATCCAATAAGCTCAGTTCTAATATCACTTACTCTACCTACAATTTTATTTACGCTAGATAGTGTTTGCTTCACTTCATCTGCAATTTCTTCTTCTACTAGAATCTTACCTAGCGTTCCTTTTCCTACTTTTATATCCGCTACAAGCTGCTTCATATCAGCAGTCATAGCATCAGCATTTGCTAAAATCTTTCTAAGATCTCTCATCGCACTATCTTGTTCTTGATCATCTGTGTGATAGGCAATTTGCTCAGAAAATCTTTCAAAGTTAGCAATTAAGTTGTTCATTCTTTCTTCATTACCAGCAACAACATTTTTTAAAGACTCCGTTGCAATACGTGCATTCTCAGCAACCTTAGTAAAATCATTAAGAATTCTTTTCACCGGAGATACTTCTCCCTCTGGAGAGATTGATTCTCTAAGAGTTTTCATCATGACTTTTACATCATTTAGAACATCACTAGCATCTTTAACCAGCTTCTCTACTCCAGCACCTTCATCAGAAATAATAAATGAATTCTCACTTAGCTTTTCTTGAGATTCCCCCATAATGATTTGGATATACTTATCTCCAAGGAAACCAACCGTTTTAACTTGCAGCTTTGAATCTTTTACAATCACTACATTCTCTAATACTTCAAATGTAATTAATGCCTGATTTCCCTGAAGTTCGATCTTCTTAATTTTACCAGCATTAATACCAGCAACTTTAATAGGTGTTTTTGGAAAAATACCAGAAGCATCAGTTACGATAGTTCTATAAGTCACATAGTCGCCAAACCCAGACTGGTTAGATGTAATCTTTAGAGACATGAAAGCAACCATTGCCATAGTTGCAATGGCCATAAGACCTATTTTAAATTCATTCATAGTTTAAACTTCTCATAAATTAATAAACTCCTGCACAAGAGGATTTGTTGATTTTTTAAATTCTTCTACAGGTAAGTATTCAACAATATTACCACGATCTAAAAATGCCACAAAATCTGAAATTCTGAGGGTAGCTTTTACATCGTGAGAAATAATAATCGACGTCATACCTCGGTCACTATTTTTTGAGGCCGTATCAACAATTAAGTCGTTGACCATTTTAGTTGTAATTGGATCTAGTCCTGTCGTTGGCTCATCATACAGCATGATATGTGGGTTTAAAGCGAGACCTCTTGCAAGACCTACTCTTTTTCTCATTCCTCCAGATAGCTCCGAAGGAAGTCCACCAAAAGAGACTTCTTTAATTCCTACAGATATCAGAAGATCCTGTGCCTTCTTAATTCTTTCTTCATAAGAAAAGTCAGTAAACTCTTTCATTGGAAAAGCTACATTTTCCACAGCCGTCATAGAGTCAAACAAAGCTGCATACTGAAATAACATCCCAAAGTTCTGTCTAAATTCTCTTAACTTCATAGGATCAAGACTTTTTAAATCATTTCCAAGAACAGACACTGTTCCGCTTGTAGGTTGATGCAACCCTAAGATATGTTTTAGAAGAGTTGACTTTCCAGCTCCCGAAAAACCTAGAATTGTTGTTATTTTATTTTTTGGAATAGAAAAGCTTAGATTATTTAAAACAGTATGCTTTCCAAATTGCTTAGTTAGGTTATTTATTTCAATGGCAGGATTATCAAACTTCATAATTAAAGCACCTGAATTAAGAAACTAGTTAAAAAGTAATCTAAAACAAGGACAGATATCATTCCCCAAACAACGGCTAGGTTTGTCCCCTTTCCTACTCCTTCAGCACCCTTTGTCACATTAAAGCCAAAGTAAGTTCCAATAACAGCAATTAGAAATCCAAATACAGTTGCCTTTATAATTCCTTGAACAAGATCTCCAATGAACATAAACTCACCCAATTTTGATAAATACATTGTTTCATCAATTAAAAGAGCAACGGTTCCAACGATAAACGATCCAACGTTTCCAACAAATAAAAAAACAATACTCAACATAGGTAAAGCAATTGTTGAAGCTATGATACGAGGAACTGCAAGATATTGATAACTATCTATACCCATTACTTCGAGAGCATCCACTTGTTCCGTTACTTTCATAGTTCCGATCTGTGCGGCCATAGCTGCTCCAGCTCTACCAGCAACAATCAATCCACTAAGAACAGGAGCAAGTTCCTTTGCAAGAGAAATAGCAACAACTGAACCTACTAATGAATCTACATTTATTAATTTAAATCCAAAGTAAGTCTGATAGGCCATTACCATCCCTGTAAAACTACCAGCGAGAATAATAATAAAAAGTGATTTATTTCCAATAAAGTAAAACTGTTCTGCAAATAACTTGAATCTAAATGGAGGCTTAAGGACCCAATAGAAAAACTTAAAAATAAACTGACAAATATTACCAAGACCTTGGATATTTTCAATTGTCGCTGAACCTACAGCTTCTATGAATTTTTTAAATTGCGCAGTTACCAAACCTAGTCCCCGAGTAGAATCATCGGCTATATATACTATTAATTTTATACAATATACAAAATTGTAAACGATCTATCACTAGTATGCGAATTTAAATCCATAATTATTTAAATTTATTTAGTAAAGTACCGTTTAGTAGGCATAAACAAGCTTATATAAGGACACAAGTGTGAATTATTATCTCATTAACATCGAGACTTCTGATTACATTAAACTTGCTGATAAAATGACCATTGGTCGAAAAGATGTTTGTACAGTAGTTATTAAAGACGACTTAGTCTCTGGTAAGCACTGTAGATTTCATATCAGAGATAGGGCCATTTTTATAGAAGACTTAAATGCATCAAATCCAGTTCAAGTAAATAATGTTGAGATGAACTCAAAAACACGAATGAAAATTAACAACAAAGACAAACTAAAAATTGGCTCTGGCCAATACTATCTTAGTAACGACCTACCCAATCAGGATCTAAGCTACAAGTCACTAGTTCTTGAGAAGGTTAAAATTCATGAAACTTTTGACTCTGATGTCGACTATGAACAACACAGACAATATTGGCATGAAGCTGCTTCTAAGAAACGCTCAGAAGTTATTAAGATAGAAAAGCGTCTCAAGAAAGTAACTTCAAAAAAAGGTAAAGTAGATGAACTAAGTAGAGATCTTAATGAAGTTGTAAGTTCTCTAGATACTCTTGAAGAGAAAATGTCTAATGTAAAAAATTATAGCAATGAAGAGATTGAAGAAAAAATAGAATACTTCACTGAAAGAATTAATTTTTTTACACAGAAGAAAGATGAAATCTTATCCATAAAAAAGCTTAAAACTGAGTATGACGAGCTAGTAAGCCAAAAAGATACGCTTAAGTCAAAAGTAGCAGAGCTAGCTGGTGATTCATTAGAAAAAGAACATGAAGAGTTATCTAAGCTCTACAAAACGGAGATACACGCTCTTTCTCTAATTGATGAGAAGCTTAAAGAGAAACCGTAGTCCTAAGAATACCTTTTAGGTACTCGCTGAGTCAGTCCGATAAATACTTCATAAGGAATAATCTTTGCTTCTCTACAAAATTCAGAGAACTTGTCTACTGAATGATCCCATACAGTAAATGTATCCCCCACTTTCAAGTCAGGTAACTCGTCTTCAGGAAAGAATACTTGTGCCATATCCATATTCACTCGACCTACAACTTGTCCTCTCACCTCTCCATGATAGAGATGTGTTCCAATGTATCTAGTAGTGAAACCATCACCGTAACCTAAAGCTATAATTGCAACCTTTCCATTTGATGGACAAGGAGTGGCCCCATATCCGATAGGTTGTCCTTTCGTTACATCGAAGAAGGAAATTACATAAGTCTCAAGTTTAGAAATGATCTCACCTTTCCATCTACTTAAGTGTGAATACTGAGGAAGAAGAGAGCTAGGCCCATACATTATTAAACCTGGTCGTACATGTGTTTCTTCTAAACCTGCACCTTGTTCAATAGCTCCAGAGTTAGATATAGAACTATATTCATACTCTATCCCAGATGATTTAAATGTATTCTTGATTTTTTCAAAATTTTCAAATTGTAATAAGTTTCTTTTATTTTTAGAAACTGGCATCGAAGAAGATGATAAGTGAGTCATTAAATGATAAATCGACTTTCTTCCAGTCAACTTAATGCTTTTAATTACATCATCGACACTCTCCATATCAAGGCCAAGCCTATTCATTCCTGTGTTGAACTTTATAAAAAGCGGAAAGTTTTCAAAGTCTCTATTTGCTAAGATAAAATCTAAATCTTCTCGATTTGAAATGACTGGGATAATCCTTCTATTCAAATAAATCTCAGAGCACTCTCTAAGCTCTACTTGAACATCAGAAAAAACGTAAATTTCAAACTCTAAATCGTATAACTCTTCTCTAAGCTGAAGAGCTTCTCCAAGACTTGCACAACCAAATTCAGTAATACCTAATTTTTCAACACTGTGGCGAACAACTTGCACAACTCCATGGCCATAAGCATTTGCCTTTACCATAAAGATCACTTTATTATTCACACAAATTGAACGAAGTTTTTTATAATTTTCTTCTAGTGCTTTTAAACTTATTACTTGCCTTGAGCGAAATCTCATATTCTATAGAGTCCTCTCAGGGGCTTTTCCCCAAACGATATCTTTAGTCTTCTTTTTGATTGCAATAGATTCTAATTCATCTATTGCTGAAAACTTCACATCTTCAACATGCAATAAGTATGCTTCGGCTGAAGCCGGAATCATTTTTATATCTGGCTTTAAATTCTTTGATAACAAAGCGTCTGATTGCTCAAAATATCGCCAGTAAGAGAATCTAACACTAACATTCTTCAAGTGCGTCATAACTTGATCTACATGTTCGTGATCACAAACAACACCTAAGTTAGCAACTCCCATTGACATAAATTTTAATTCATAGCTAAAAGATGAAGTTACTCTAGTGACAAAATCTTGAAAGAATTCTTTCCAAGAAAACTCTCCACAATCACCAATTCTTACAGTTTGAATAAGCTCAGATAAATCAATATCAATAAGAGCATATTGGTTTTTTATATCTCCCATTGAGGCCATTTTTACTTGCTTATCAAATAAAGAAAATGCTTCCCAAGGAGTGATAAACCTTGCTTCCCTTTTTATAGTCGCTTTTCCACTCTCTTTGAAATAAGCATAAACACCGTTTAAATGACTTTCAAGAGAAGTCCAATCTACTTTCTCTGCAAGTTCAAAATCAGATAGCCTTAGGTAAAGAATAATATCTGGATTCGCTTCAACACCAGTAATGTTGAGAGACATAACCTCACCACCGAGTAACTCTACAGCGACTTGAGAACTCATATTTTGAGCAAACTCAGCAATTCCTTGCTTACAAGTTTTTCCAAGAAAAAGAGAAGGTATTGAAACGTACTTCATAGACTGCCCTTCTGGAGAGACAAGCCTTTGGCCGTTTGAAGAAAGTTCTACGTATGAGAACTCAATAATATCTTGTAATTCGGAAAAAACGGTTTCACATACAGAGAAAAAATCAAATGATGTCTTCTTATTTGTATCAAACTTATGAAAAATATTTTTGAGATATTTTTCAAAGTAATTATCTTCTTTATAAACTTGAGAAACTTCAATAAGCCCTCTTACCTGATTAGAAAGTTTTCCTTTTTCTAATTCAAGATTACTAAGTTTATGTTCGTAAGAAAGAATTTTATTAAGCCTTTTTAAAATAGACTTCATCTGCCCCTTATAATTCGCACCTTGAAGAATTGTTCCTAGGTTCAAGAAATCAAAAGTTGAGTGAAGAAGAGGTGCAGATCCTGTAGTAAAATAAAAGGCCATAGGCATTTGTTCATTAACTACAAATGGATGATTCTTAAGAAGTAAATCTCCCTCGTGCATTTTCTTTACATCTATAAGAGATAAAGTAGGTAGAATTTCAAGTGTGCCATTCCAAAAAGAGTTAAGGTCTTCATAGAAATGAGGAACAACTCCAAGCTCACGAAAAATATCTGAGAACTCTTTTGCTAAAGATATATCTTCTAATAATAGAGCTACTGTTAAACTACCGGAATTCATAATTCTCTCCCATTGGCGAATACTACGATATTATGACTTTCTTTACACAATACGTCTAATATCAAAGACACTGCATCATTAAAAAAATGTTTTAAATACAGTCCAATTTGTTGGCCATACATCAGCCTGAGAAGGAAGAGAGAAATCAGAGACCTTTTTGAATAGATCTTCTCTAGTTTTATATAGTTCTAAGAGCTCTTCCCTGCTCTTATCTAATTGCGGCCTATTTTCATCCCCCTCAATTCTCGCCATCGCCTCATCAAAATCAACAGAGAGATGAAGGATTTTAGCTCCATATTTATGAAGAAAATCCCTATTCGCTTCCCTATCGAGACTTCCTCCACCAAGAGAAAGTAGCCCCTCTTTACCAAGAGATTGAAGGGACAGCTCTAGTGATTCACTTTCATAATCTCTAAATTTATCCCATCCATTATCACGAATAAAATCACCTAGTTTACAATCTAGTTTTTCACTCATAAAAGTATCTAAATCGATTGAATTTACCTCAGGGTACATCCTTAAAAATGAACTTTTCCCTGCTCCCATGAACCCACAAACAGCTATAATCACATAAACCTACGTCTGAAAAAATGATATACACAATGTACTTTTAGCTTCTTATAAGCTACAAGCGCTACATATTTTATATTATGAGGCTATCATGTTGCAAAGAGACGTAAAAGATAATCTAGATGAGTTTATTAGAGTAGAGTCATTTCTAGATGAAGAAAGAGAGTACCATCTCGACAAATCGTGTGAATGGGTCAGTGACCTACTTGCAGAGTTAGAAGAGAATTTAGAAGATCACGAAAAAAATCCTGAAAACAGGGCAATGACTGTTAATTTAAAAATTAAGAGAAAAGGCATTCCTACTTATGGGGAAGGTTTAATTGTTCGTGGAGACTTTAATGGAAACTTTCTTACTCCATGCATCAAATGCCTAGCGCCTGCAGCAGAGACTACCTCTGGTGAATTTGAAGCAGTTTTCATTACAGATAAGTTTGAAAAGAACGAAGAGTTTGATGAGAATCTTAGTGTTTGGGCAGATAATTCTGAATTAGAAGTATATTTCCATGATAGAGGTAAGTGTCACATAAAAAAAGTTATCCACGAGCATATCTTTTTGACATTAAACCCGTACACTCTACATAGTGAGGACTGTAAAGGTCTATGTGGAACATGCGGAAGTGACCTGAATCACGAAGATTGTGGACACGGGGCCCAATAAGTCCTGTAGAGTTAGTGAAAAAGCTTGATAAATGGGTTAATATAGCGTAAATATTCACCCTTATTATTAAAAATAATTAAGTTAAAGTTATATATCTGGAGTAGAAAATGGCAGTACCAAAGAAGAAAACCAGTGTTTCAAAAAAAGGTTTAAGAAGAGCTGGGCAACACCATAAATTATATGCAAACAACAATGTTGTAGTTGATAACACAACTGGTGAGTTAACTAAGAAGGGATGTATTTCTCCATCTGGTTACTGGAAAGGTCAAAAGATCTTCGAAACAAAAGCTGACAGAGAAGAAACTACAGAAGAGTAATTCTTCCTCTCAAAATTAAAGTTTTAATAAAAGCAGAATTATTAGGTAACTAATTTTTCTGCTTTTTTACGTTCTACTAATCTCCCCTCTTATCTAGCGCCCTAGAGAATAAACTCTTTTCATATCCAAACCAAGTTTGTTATTTTACTACCTTATAAAAATAGGAAGGAAAAATGACAGAATATAAAGTAAAAATTAAAGGAACAGGAATGTTTGTTCCTGAGAAAGTTTTAACTAATGATGACCTATCAAAAATTGTCGAGACAAATGATCAATGGATTTTTGAAAGAACAGGAATTCGTCAAAGAAGAATTTCAAATACTGAAGGTGGAGAATTTCCAAGCGACATGGCCTACCATGCAAGTCTTCAAGCTCTTAAAGAAGCTAACTTAGAACCAAACGATATTGATATGATTCTTTTTGGTTCTGTTACTCCAGATTATAAACTTCCAAATACTGCCGTAATACTTCAACAAAAGCTTGGTATCACTAATCACTGTGCAGCACTTGATATTGCCGCTGCTTGCTCTGGTTTTGTATACGGAACAAATATGGCACAAGCGATGATCAAAACTGGAATGATGAAAAACATTCTTGTTGTTGGTTCAGAGATGTTAAGTCGAGAAGTAAATTGGGAAGACAGAGCAAGTTGTATCCTCTTTGGTGATGGATGTGGTGTTGCTATAGTAGGTAGATCTGAAGACGGAGAAGAGTCTGATATCCTAGCTACTCACCTAGGTGCTGATGGAACAGGGAAAGAATTTTTCGACCAACCGATTGGTGGAGCCGTTTACCCAATAACTTCAGAAGATCTCGAAAACAAAACTCACTTCATGCAAATGAAAGGTAGAGAGATGTTTAAAGTTGCGACAAGAACTCTTGCTCAAAATGCTAAGACTGTTCTAGAAAAAGCAAACTTAAAGTTAGAAGATGTAGACTGGTTAGTTCCACATCAAGCAAATATTAGAATTATAGAAACAACAGGAAAGCTTCTAGGTATTGATCCTGAAAAAGTTATCGTCAATATAGATAAATACGCAAATACTTCTGCCGCAACAGTGCCAATGGCATTTCACGAGGCCATCAAAGATGGAAGAATTAAAAGAGGTGATATCGTATTATTTGACGCTTTTGGTGCAGGACTAACGACAGGGGCCACTCTACTACGTTACTAAACTAAGGATTAGAAATGACAAAATCAGTTACTCTATTATTTCCTGGTCAAGGTGCTCAGTATGTAGGGATGGGAAAATCTCTCGAGGGTCACAATGCATTCACTCTTTTTGAAAAGGCTAACCAAGCACTTGGTTTTGATCTTTCTCAAATGATGTTTGAAGGACCAGAAGATGAACTCAAACTTACAAAGTTCACTCAACCAGCGATTCTAAGTCACTCGATTGCTCTTTTTGAAAAAGCAAAAGAAATACTAGAAGAAAAAAATGTAAAAATTGATCGTGTACTAGGTCACTCTGTTGGCGAGTACGCTGCTCTTGTTGCAGCAGGTGCGATTTCTTACGAAAATGCACTAAATGCTGTCCACCTTCGTGGTAAGTTTATGCAAGATGCAGTACCTGAAGGCAAAGGAAAGATGTTTGCTATAATGAAAGTTCCTCAAGAGACTATTGTCGATGCCTGTAAGGCCGTTAGTCAGGAAGGATCTGAAGTTATGCCAGCAAACTTTAATGAGCCATCACAGATTGTAATTTCTGGAGAGGCCGAAGCCTGTGACAGAGCTGTACAATGGCTTGCAGATAATTGGACTGAGCCCTACAGAGCAGTAGAGCTTAAAGTGTCTGCTCCGTTTCACTCTTCTTTAATGAAGCCTGCTGCAAATAACTTAAATAATGCTTTTGCCAGCATCCCTTTTAAAGACAGCTCACTTCCTTATATTGCAAATATTGATGCAAAGGAATATCCAGCGGGAACAGATGCCAAAACAATTAAAGAAAACTTAATAAAGCAAGTTGATGGTTCAGTTCTATGGACTCAAAGTATGCAAGAACTTCCAGACGACACTATTTGTATTGAATGTGGACCAGGTAAAGTTCTTATGGGACTAGCAAGAAAAATAAATAGAAACATCAAAGTCATCTCTTTAGATAAAGAAGGGGCATTTGATGATCTTAGGGAGCTTCTATCATGATGGCTAAATTTGAAGACTTAAAAGATAAAAAAGTATTAGTAACTGGTGCAACAAGAGGAATTGGTAGAGCGATCGCTATGAACCTTGCAGCTCAGGGAGCGCATGTAGTTTTCAACTTCCGTGAAGGAAAAGAAGAAATTGCAAAAGAAATGGAAAAAGAACTTATAGCAGCTGGAGCAACTAACGCTACAGCAGTAATGTTTGATGTAACAAATAGTGAGCAAATCAAGACTTCACTAGACGCTTTCAACAAAGAACACGGTGCTATTACAGGCCTAGTAAACAACGCTGGAATCTCTAAAGACCAAATTGTTTTAAGACTTAAAGAAGAGGATATCTCTCAAACTATTGATACAAACCTAAAAGGATCTATACTCGTTACTTCTGCACTCTCAAGGGCCTTCCTAAGAGCTGAGAACGTATCAGTAGTAAATATCAGTTCAGTTGTTGGATTGATGGGAAATCCTTCTCAAATTGCCTATTCAGCCTCTAAAGCAGGAATGTTAGGTTTCACTAAGAGTTATGCTAAAGAGCTAGCATCTAGAAATGTTAGATGTAACGCAATATGTCCAGGATTTATTGAAACGGATATGACTGAAGCACTTGATGAAAAGGTAAAAGAAGCGTATCTTTCTTCGATCCCGCTAAACCGTCTTGGTGACGTTAAAGAAGTGGCTAACTTAGTGAATTTTCTACTAAGTAGAGCTTCTTCATATATTACTGGTGAAGTTATTAAGATTGACGGTGGATTATATATTTAAGTAAAGTATTCAAACACATATAAGGAGTAAATAATGGAAGAAAAAGTAATTAAACTTGTAAGTGATGCAACTAAGATTGATATTGCTAAAATAAACAAAGGTACTAGCTTCGTTGACGATCTTAACCTTGATTCTTTAGACATCGTTGAACTAATGATGAAAATGGAAGATGAGTTTGGAGTAGAGATTCCAGAAGAAGACGCAGAAGGTCTTAAGTCTGTATCTGACGTTGTTACTTACCTAGAAAAGAAACAATAAGAATTTAATTAAAGTTAGATAAAAAAAAGGGAAGCAACTATAGGCTTCCCTTTTTTTTTGCACTATATTTTATGTGTTGAAATTCAAAACTAGAAACCATTAAGAGTATTTTATACTTTTACCTTCTAGGAACAGGAGAATCACAAGTGAATAGAGTTGTTATTACAGGTATGGGTGCCATCTGCGGATTGGGACACTCACTAGATGAGGTTTGGGGAAATATCGTTGATGGAAAACCTGGTATTTCAAAGATTGAAAATACACCGATTGAAAAGCTAGCTGTTCAAATTGGTGGAGAAGTAAAAAACTTTGAAATCTCACCCGAAATTTTAGAACCAAAAGAAGCTTCAAGATACGACAAATTCATCCACTTCGCACTCCACTCAGGATACGAAGCTTGGAAAGATGCAGGTCTTGAAGGTCATACATATAACCCAGAAAAAATTGGCTCAATCCTAGGTGTAGGAATGGGTGGTTTCCCAGAGATTGAAAGATCTTATGAAACGTTTATGGAAAAAGGTCCTAGAAGAATTTCACCATTCTTTATCCCAGGAATTATTCCAAATATGGCCACTGGTCTTTTAAGTATTAAGCTCAACCTTCAAGGTGTGAACTACACAATAGCTTCTGCATGTGCATCAGCAGCTCACGCTATTTCAGCCGCAGCTTTTGAGATTATGGCCGGAAGACAAGATGTAATGATTACTGGGGGAGCGGAGTCAGTTCTTTCAAACTTACCAATGGGTGGATTCATTTCAATGAAGGCACTTTCAAAAAGTATTGAAGAGCCAGAGAAAGCTTCTCGTCCATTTGATGTAGATAGAAATGGATTTGTTATTGGAGAAGGAGCTGGTGTTTTAGTTCTTGAAAACTATGAATCAGCTAAAGCTCGTGGAGCTAAAATCTATGCTGAAGTTGTAGGACATGGAACTTCAAGTGATGCTCATCATATTACGGCCCCACACCCAGACGGTGACGGTGCTTATAGATGTATGAAAATGTGTGTAGAGTCTGCCGGAGTTAATCCAGCTGACGTAGGCTACGTAAATGCCCATGGAACTTCAACACCTCTAGGTGATTTAGGAGAGACTAAGGCCATTAAGAAAACTTTCGGAGATCATGCAAAGAATATGTATGTATCTTCAACTAAGTCTATGATTGGTCATCTTTTGGGAGCCGCTGGTGGTGTAGAAAGTATTTTCTGTGCTATGGCACTCTACAAAGGAATTCTTCCTCCAACGATCAACTTGGACAATCAAGACCCAGAATGTGATTTAGATTATGTTGCAAATAAGGCAAAAGAGGTACAAGTAGATTATGCACTTAACAACTCTTTTGGTTTTGGTGGAACAAATTCATCACTACTTTTAAAAAGATATACTGAATAAAAAGGATTTGAATATGTTTCATAAAGATGCAAACTCACTTAAATCAATGGACTCTGAAATAACTAATCTTGTAGAGCTTGAAAGAGTCAGACAAGAGGAAGGTTTAGAGCTAATCGCTTCAGAAAACTATACTTCTAAAGCTGTTATGGAAGCACAAGGAACGATACTTACAAATAAGTACGCAGAAGGTCTTCCAGGAAAGAGATATTACGGTGGATGTGAAGTTGTAGACTCTATTGAAACAATTGCTATTGAAAGAGTGAAGGAGTTATTTGGTGCAAAGTTTGCCAACGTACAAGCTCACTCTGGATCTGGTGCAAATATGGCCGCATACTTTTCTCTACTAGAAGTTGGAGATAAAGTACTTGGGATGAACTTGGCAGAAGGTGGTCACCTTACTCATGGTTCTCCAGTAAACTTCTCAGGGAAGCTTTTCAAGATTATTCCTTACGGACTAGACCTTGAGTCAGAAACAATTGACTATGACGCCTTAAGAGAGCTTGCAATAAAAGAAAGGCCAAAAATGATTATTGCAGGTGCTTCTGCATATCCAAGAACAATCGATTTTGAAAAGTTTAGAGAGATTGCTGATGAAGTCGGTGCTTACCTAATGGTGGATATGGCCCATATTGCAGGTCTAGTCGCTGCAGGACTTCACCCTAACCCAGTTCCTCATGCTCACGTTGTTACATCTACTACACATAAGACACTAAGAGGTCCGCGTGGAGGAATTATTTTAACAAATGATGAAGAGCTTGCTAAAAAAATCAATTTCAATGTATTTCCAGGTATTCAAGGTGGACCACTAGAGCACGTAATAGCGGCCAAGGCCGTTTCATTTAAAGAGGCATTAGACCCAAGCTATAAAGAGTATCAAAAACAAGTAATTGCCAATGCAAAGGCCCTTGGAGAAAAACTTCAGTCCGAAGGTATTGAGATAGTTTCAGGTGGAACTGATAATCACTTACTACTAGTAAAAACTGACTCAGTAAATCTCTCTGGTAAAAAGGCAGAACATGCTCTTGAAGAAGCAGGTATTACTTGTAACAAGAATATGATTCCTGGAGACAAGAGATCTCCATTTGTGACTTCAGGTGTGAGACTAGGAACTCCTGCAATCACAACAAGAGGATTAACAGAGAAGCATATGGTTGAGCTTGGGACGTGGATCTCAAAAGCTCTAAAGAATCATGACAACGAGGATGTTCTAAAAGAAGTAAGATCTCAAGTCTTAAATCTTTGTAAAGAGTTCCCAGTCTACTAAAACTTATAAAAGGTAGAGAGTTGAAAAAAGTATTAAGTATATTAATTTTAACTTCTCTATCTTATTTCTATTTTAATTCTACAAAAATTAACGAAATTTCATCTGTCCTTGAGTTTGGATATGACTCGGCCAATTCTTTAAATTATAAATACCACTATAATACTATTAAAGACTTAAAAAGCTTCAACTCTAAAGACCTAATGAGGGCCAATCACCACTCTCCCCTATTTTTAGACATGGGAAGACAATTACTAGTCTATACAACAAAAGATAATAAACTCATTCTTTGGGATACTTTAAAAAAGAAAATTTTTAAAGAGATTAAGATTAAGGGACTAAATATTAACGCTAGTCCTATCATCCATAAAAAAGACAATACAATAATTGTAAAGTCTATTGGAAGTGAAAGTAGAATCCAGACGCTCACCACTGTTGACTTTAATGGTAATATTCTATCAGTCAAAGAGATTGATCTACTCGACGCTTTCTTAGACAAAAATAAAGAGTTTATTCCATCTAAGATTCACTGTAAGACATCTCTATCTCACCTCCAAGCAAAAAATAAAGAATCCTATATAGTATTTGGCTGCTCTATAAAAACTCAAGTCTATGACCTAGATAAGAAACTCAGTCTCTATGGAACTCACCGTGGATTAACAGGTTTAGTTGTGGCCTCTAAAGTGGGCTCTAAAGAAGTCTTGTATTACAAAACAAGTATTAAAACTAATAACGCTCACTCAGGCTATGATACAGGAATCTACCTCTCTGGAGGCTCTATACCTATTAAAAATAACCTCCTGTACGTATCTACAGGAAATGGACCAATAGATAGCAAGAGCAATCATGGATGCTCGATCTTAAAACTTGAATTATCCAATAATAAGATAAATCTTGTAGATAGATTCACTTCTTCGAAATTTACAAAGAATGAGTGCCACTCACTTAATCTAGATATGACGAGTTCATCTCCAGTGTTTCTAGAATCAAAGAACAAAGACTACGCTTTTATCACTAGCAAGTCAGGAGTTCTCCATGCCTTTGATCTTAAAACAATGGGTAAAGAATTTAATGAAAAAATTAAAATAAGCGAACTTCCTCACTACTCACAAGGAGCAACGTTCAAGCTTAAAGATAAAAATTATTTTTTAACTCACTGGATGAACTCTCCTAAAGACCATACAAATACATTCTCAACTTCCTTTGAGAAAGATGAGAGTGTTTTAATTAAAAGTGGATTTACTAAGGCCTCTTGTATTGGATCTGTCTCAAAAGAGGAAGCAAAGGACTATTCATTACTATACTCCGGAGAATTTAGAGACAGTTATCTTTCAGTTCCATCGAGCTATTTGACTGCATTAACTTCCCCTGTTCATCCAAACTTTTTACCCAAGCTACTTCCATTTCTCTATCCAGTAAAAGACATATGGCCTAACTATGAAATAATAAAAAAGAATACCCAAAAAATATCTCGCAACAAGTTCAAGAATCAAATAGAGCTTAATTTCTATAACTTCTATGAAGAAAGTATATTTCTTCTTGGAAAGAGCGACTCTTTACTGGAAATAATAAAAGAAAACCCAATCAAGAAAGTCTTTATAAAAAGTACTTTTTCTGCAGACTGTAACAATGAAGAAAGAGAGAAGTTATATCTATATAAAAAGACACACCCACTCGAAAAAGGTTGGGGAGTAAAAGTCTTTACCATAGAGAATCAAAAATTAAGTCAAATAAAAGAGTTTAACTTTGAAGGTCTCTTCAACCCAAGTAAGTCCTCACCTACTGTTGTTCATTATAATGGGAGTACTGCATTTCTCATTATTGGTCATAGTAAAGGTGAGTCCATAGCGAGACTGATTGATCTAGAGACATACAAGGTGATTAAAGAATTTAAATTTAACGGTGAAGGCTACTTCTCTAGACCTCTGTGGACTCCAAACTTCTTGCTACTACCGACGAGAAGTAATGGGCTTAAATCTTTCGAGATTATTAAATAGCTTTCTATCAAAGCAGTTAAAAACTAAGAATATTAAAACCATATAAATTGATGGAGTGAAGTAAATATTTAATGTGAACTGATTAAAGAGATGAAATACAATAAGTAAAAATCCATATTTTCTAATGTGACTCGGAAAAAATAGAATAAAAAGAGCACAGCACTCTATTACAACACCAATACCAAAGAAATAATTAAACCATGGACCGATCTTAATATATTCAGGAATGAGAAGAGAAGGGCCACTTGAGAATAATCTCTCGAGAATAATTAAATTAAAAGTATCCTTTTGAAATACCTCACCCCCCATAGACATAATTTTCTGGAAACCTGAAATAAAATAAGGAGATAGAACAAGAACTTGAGCTGCCAATGATACTTCTCTTCTTCTCTCTCTTCCTTCTTCCTTGCCGCTAAAGAAAATATATACAATTGAAATATAAAGGTACAAGTATGTTGAGTGATTAGAGGTATGGCCAGGAACATTCAAAAGAGATACCAGAAACAGATGTCCAATCATATTTAATATTCTAACTAATACATACTTCCTATAAAATATAGGTAAGACAAATGAAAATATAATAAAAACCTTAAGAAAATTTTGAATAATATCTTTATCAAAAAATCTAATCCAATATAAGGGCCATTGATAAAATGACGGATCATATAGCTTAAAAACTGAATTAAAGACAATATGAATTAAAAGTAATTGAGATAGGTAAAATATAAAATATTGGTTCTTGGCCACTCTATCACTATAAAATTTCATAAGTAGACCTTCCACAACACTTCATTCTTTTCTATATCTTTCCCATTATAATAATCAAATAAATTAACATAAACTTTCTCTAACTTAACCTCTTTACCTAAGACATCAAATTCACTTCTTAAAACTTCATCTCTTTCCACTTCATTTAATTTAGATAATTCCTTTATAAGGTCTTTTTGATTATGACTTAGCCCATCCAGCTCATTTTTGAGGCTACTATAGTGATTCTCTCCAATAGAGAGTTTGTAGAATATCATTTCTTTTTTTACAGAAGTGAACATCTCCCATGAATAAAAAGGAGCTACTTCCACGTGACCAGTCAACGGTTCAATGAAAAAAGATAGGAATATAAAAACAATTACAAATTTCAATAAGTTATTCTTTCTCATAGAGATGAAATACCTCTCCTTCTTTTTTAGAACAATATCTCTCACAAATTTTTAGTTTTCCATCACTATAGCTATGGCAAGACCACGAACTTTCTACTTGAGAGTAAGTTTGATTATTCAAAATTTCTCTTAGAGTGCTATTTTTTAATGATATTTTACTTCTATCTATTGAATGAAGGTAATCTAGAAGCTGTTGGTCAAATTGTTCAGGATTATCATATGAACCAAAAAAGCAACATGGATAAACGTTCTTATTACCATCAATATAAACTTCATTCTCTTTTAGAGATCGACATTCAATTGAATGCTCCTGATTTGATTCCTTAATTTTATACTCTTTAGGCTCATACTCACCACTTTGAATATGTTCAATTCTATTTATATTTAATTTTAACTTTAGATCATAGACTCTAGAAACATCTTGATTATGAGGATAAAGAAGAGACTCAACTCGTCCATTACTATCTAGAAGTGGCATGTAGCGAACTCCATTGTCATCTACCTTAAACCCCATAGGATACTTAAATAGAACAGAGGGAACTCCCCACTCTTTAGATTTTTTATTTATCGCCTCTTTTTGATCTATATTATGACTAAAGAGTAAACACTCCCAAACAACATTTGCTTTGGTCCCCCTTAGCGCTTGAACATTCTCTTCTATTTTATTCCACCTTGTCCCTCTACGGTATAAATGATTAGTATCTTCGAGACCATCAATTGATAAGACAATTTGTGATTTCTCATTTAAAGACTTCCCTATTCTTTCCCAGGACTCTTTACTTCTTAGAGACATATTAGAGTTAATTTGAACTTCAAGGTCATAAGACATGAGATAATCAATAATCTCTTCCAGATCTGAACATGCAGCAGGGTCCCCATAGGAACCACATAGAAGGATAAATTTAACTTGAGACAGAACTTCGTGAGAAAAGTATTTCTTAAATTCTGAAATTGTATACTCAGTATCTTTAATCCAGCTATGTTTCTTTGATCCAAAGAAGTTTCTTGGGCAATTACCACATCGAGCATTACACTTTGTTGTAAGCTCTATATGAATATTTCTTAACTCTTCAAACTTGAACATTTCTAAATTGATCCTTAAAATTTATACTGATGGATATATCTCTTCTAAGCTTTTCACTTCAACAGGTGATATTCTTCTAAAAATATCATCACGTTTTAACTTATCAGGATGATCTAGTCCTGCACTTGCTAAAATTTCTCGAACTGAATTAACTGTTTCCTGATGATAGTTATTAATTCTCACACCTTTATTCTCAACATCAAGTCCCCAAGATAAACTTTTATCTTGTGTAGCAATTCCTGCTGGACACTTATTTGTATTACAAATCAGCGCTTGTATACAACCAAGAGCAAGCATCATTGCCCTTGCAGAGTAACACGCATCTGCTCCAAGAGAGATTGCTCTAATGATATGGAAACCAGTTATTATTTTTCCAGAGACTAATACTTTTACCTGATCTCTAATTCCATACTTTTTAAGTAAATTACAAGCTAATACAATTCCTTCAGTCATAGGAGTACCCAAGCTATCAGAAAATTCTAATGGAGCAGCACCAGTACCACCTTCACCTCCATCAATAACAATATAATCAGGGTAGTTATCTCTCTCCTTCATTGCTTTACATAGCTCTTCAAATTCATGAATTTTACCAAAACAAAGCTTAATCCCTATTGGCTTTCCACCACTAAGCTCTCTAAGCTTTTGAATAAAGTCTATTAATCCATAACTATTATTAAACTCGGTATGTCCTGGAGGTGACATAACAGCAACATAAGGCTTAACTCCCCTTATTCGTGCAATCTCAGGAGTATTTTTCTTTGCTGGAAGAATTCCTCCGTGCCCAGGCTTTGCGCCTTGAGATAATTTAATTTCAATCATTTTAACAGATTCTCGAGTTGCATTTTCTACAAACTTTTCTTCAGAGAAGTTTCCATCATGATCTCTTGCACCAAAGTAGCCTGTTCCAACTTGCCATATAATATGTCCACCATGCTTTAGATGAAAGTCACTAATACTTCCTTCACCAGTATTTTGAGCAAAGCCTCCAAGGCTTGCGCCTTTATTTAAGGCCTCAACAGCATTCCCGCTGAGAGAGCCATAACTCATTGCAGATATATTTAAAATGCTAGCATTATATTTCTGAGAACAGTGCTTAGAGCCTATTTTAACTTTTAAGTTCTCAAGAGGAACTTGATGCTCATCTAGTGGATACATAGAATGATTTATCCACTCATAACCTGGCTCATATACATTTACCTGCGTACCAAATGGCTTAGTCCTAAGTACTCTCTTGGCCCTTTGATATACAACACTTCTATTAATTCTATTAATCGGTGTCCCATCTGTATCACTCTCTACGAAGTATTGATAAATTTTTGGACGTAACTCCTCCATCACATATCTGAGTCGTCCAAATAATGGGTAATTTTTTTTAATTGTATGTTTAGTTTGAACTAAGTCATAAGTTCCAACTAACCATGACGGAAGGAGTATTAGTAAGGATAATGACCAAAATGGATTCTGGTAAATCAAATACCCCGCAACTGGAATAGTCACAATGCAAAATAAAACGAACCATTTTCTCATAAATTTCTCCCTTAATGCATTATATATTGGATAGTTAAATATGAAAGAAGCATAAACTACTACCTGCAAGGTCTCGTTTTAGTTAACACCGACCCCTCTTTATAAATATTTTGAATTTAATAAAAGAATGAAAAGACCTATACTCTCGTAACCATCTGAAATTATATGAATTTTTTTCAGACATTTTAAATAATGCCTTGCCAATGAAGCTCTTAATAAAGTAAAAAACCATTTAATTTAATAGGATTTTATATGCATTGCCCAATTTGCCATATTACCGACACAAAAGTTGTAGACTCTCGCTTAATGCCAGATGGACTCAGTGTGCGCAGAAGAAGAAAGTGCGACGGTTGTGACAATAGGTTTACAACTTACGAAAAAATCCAAATTCAAATGCCAGCTGTTTTAAAACATGATGGTAGACGTGAAAGTTACAATAGAGACAAAATTTTAAGTGGTCTCAAAAAAGCATCACAAAAAAGACCGGTATCAACTGAAGACCTTGAAAAACTAATGGAAACAATTGAAAAGCATATGCTTGAACATTATCCAAAAGAAGTCCCAGCAAATGTTATCGGTGAACTAACAATGAAAGAACTACTTCATCTTGATCCAGTCGCATACACTCGATTTGCTTCGTTCTATTGGGACTATAAAGATATTGAAGGATTTGTATCTTCTTTACTCAAAAACCTTACAGCTTCAAAAGGAGTAGAACGTGAGCAACTTCAGCAATAAATCAATTGCCAGAGAATTTTCATTTAAATTAATTTATAAAGTTTTATGTTCAAATGAGAATTTACTTGAGCTTGTTCTAACTAAGAACCCAAAAGCTGAGTATGAGAGATTTATTGAAGAGTTTATAAATTCTTGCGTAGAGCCTGATGATGAACATCCAAATAATCAACTTCCTTCTGGGTCACAGAGCTTTGCACTTTCTTTATGTGAAGGTGTTTTTACAAATAAAGTAACTCTAGAAGAAGAAATTGGAAAAAGACTCCATAAAAGAAAAGTGCATCAGCTAGAGAAGATTGACTACGCTCTCCTTATGCTTGGTGCTTATGAAATTACTTCAATTGAAGATACTCCAAGAACTGTAGTTATTGATGAAATGATTAACCTTGCTAAAAAGTTTGGGTCTGCTGATTCATACTCATTTATAAACGGTACTTTAGACTCAGTTGGGAAGTAGTATGAATGAAGAGTTATTAAAAGTAGTTGATAATTCTATAAATACTGTCCTCTGGATCAGTTCAGATAAGTTTCTTAATTCAAGTCTCTACTTTCAAGAATTTAACTATTTAACCAATGGTATTCTTGAAAAGAAAGAGGAAAACCTACAGGGCCTTTACCAAACGAACTTCTTTAATAAGCCTATCAATATTGCGCTTATAGAAAAAGGCCCTCAACAATCTGTACTAGATGCTTCTAAAGACCTTTTGTCTTTAGTTGCCAAAAACTCTCCATCAAAAATCCTTCTTGTTCATGAAAATATTGAAGATAAGTTAGTAGAAAAATTCAAGAAGAAATTTGGTTCACATGAATTTGTAGAGTTTAAAAGTCAGGAAGAAAATAAAGATGCGTAAATTTCTTATAATATTACTAGCAACACTACTTTCTACCTCAATACTTGCAGACTGTGAGAGTGAGTATAATAAGTTTAAGCTGCTAGCACTAACAGAGCCTGTAACAACTCCCATTAGTACTAGTGTTTACTTCTCTAGTGGAGCGATCTCATCAACAGGAGCAAGCCTGATTGGAACACTTTCTCTAAACTTTGAATTAAGTACAGCTGGTGTCCTCTATGGGGCCGCTTTTACATATGAAGGAACCTATTTCATAAAAGCAACAATCGCTAACTTTAAAAAATTTAAAGGACGTGCAGTTGCTCAAAAACTCATTATTGAGTCAAAAATTGGTTTAGGAGATACGCTCGAAGAGTTTATTGATGATGTTAATGAAAACCTTAGTGAATCTTCTCAGTTATCAAGAGAGCAAGTAATTGATGAGGTACTACTAGGAAACTCTACTTTTGACTTTTGTCAGACAAGAGAAACAATGTTTACAGCAAATAATATTAAGAATCATATTATTAGAAAGTATACCCTCGATTCAGATATTGATTCGAACTATGATAGTGACTTAGATATAGATATTATTGTTGGTGGGTACGAAGACTAAATAACCGGCCTAAGCCGGTTATTGTATATATTATTTTAATGCACAAATATAAGTTACCCAAGATTCACAGTTCTCTTCGACTTTAGTTGGATAGAAATTTCCATCACCACCGCCGTCACCGTCCTCACCTTCCCAGTAAGGAATAACACTAGAGAAGCCTGCATCTTTCATAATATCTTGAAGCTCCTTAAGACCCCACATTCTCCAATTATACGTAAAAACCTTTTCATGTTTCTTACCTTGGTATTTAAAGTGGATATAGTATTGAACTTCAGATGTTATTGGATTGTAACTGTCACAGTCCCAAAAGTAAGTATGATCATCATGCTCAGTTTCTTCAACCATCTCCTGACAGGCCTCAGTTCCACCGAAAAGATCAATAAAGAAAGCACCATTATCATTAAGTCCTTCTCTTACTTTCTTAAAGTAATTTAAAAGAACTTCTCTCTCTTTAAAAATAAAGTATGAGAAATTAAATGCAACAACAACATCAGATTTGAAGTCTCTGTCTTCTAAAACATTACCTTCAATATATTGCATTTTTGCTTTTTGCGCTGGAGTCAGCTTAGAGTAATGATTTTCTTTTCCGTAGTTAATTGGCTCAATGTCAAAATCAACTCCCCATGCTTTATGATCAGGAGATTGTTTTACCCAATCACATGCCATAGCAGCTGTACCACCGAAGTCTTCTCTTAGAGAAAGTGGTTTTTTCTTGAAGAATTTACGATATTCTTTATTAATAAAATCAATATCTGTTTCATGGTTCTGCACTGAAGTTTCATATAATTTATACTTATCTTCAAATGATAGCTTTGCCATCAAGGACTCCTCTATATAATTTTTTTAAAAATGTATCATAGTTCAAATAGAATGTTGAAGAGTTATTAGAAGAAATCTAATATTCTTCATAGGACTTCACTTCTTTTATTGAGGATCCGTACTTGATATTGACTTCATTCTTTAGTGCAAAGCGCTGATCATTAGTAATATATACTGCTCGGGCAAGTTCTATAAATTTCGAGCTGAAATCTTGATTCATTTCACACTCTCTAATATCATCTTCGATTTCCCAAAGCTTAGTATTTGTACTCTCTAATTTATTAAGATAGTCATTGATATTATCTAAGTTTAAGCTATTTAAAGTAGCAGATAAAGCGCTATGCTCAGTATTTACGTGTTTAATCTTTTCACCATCATTAATCTTCTTTTGCTTAATTCTTAAAATTGATATCTTATCTACTAACTCACCTAGTGAAACTTCACATAGAATTTTCATACAATGTCCTTATATTCAATTTTTAATACTTCTAGTTCAAAATTATCTTTCGGGGCCTTAACTTCTATACAATCCCCTACCATTTTTCCAAGTAAAGACTTTCCAATTGGAGATTTCCAACTTATCCACCCCTTACGAACTTCCACCTCATCAACTCCTACAATGGAGTATACTCTCTGCTCGCCATCTTCATCCTCGACGGTAACAGTTGCAGAAAATTGTACTTTATCTGAGTTCATTTCATTGGGATTGATTACAACAGCATCAGTTAATCTCTTTTTAAGAAACCTCAGTCTTCGATCTATTTCTCTCAATCTTTTCTTTCCATAGATGTAGTCAGCATTTTCAGATCGATCACCATTGCCCGCCGCCCAGGCAATTATTTTTGTGGTTTCAGGCCTTTCAACTTTTAGTAATCTCTCCATTTCACTCGATAACTTATTAAAGCAAGATGGAGTCATGTAGTTTGACTTATTTGGTTTCAGAAATAAATCCTCTGATAGCATCTTCTAATATATCGATAACTTCAAAAAATCCATTTTCACCACCATAGTATGGGTCGGGAACCTCTGAAGCACTTTCATTTTTACAGTAGTCAGTGATCAAGGATACTTTCTTTATATCTTCATCTCTATTACTAAGTGCTCTAATATTTTGATAGTTACTTTCATCCATAACTAGAATGAAATCGAATTTATCAAAATCACTTTTTTCAAATTGCCGAGAGCGTACTTCTTCAAGGTTATACTCTCTTTGCTTAGCACTTTCTCTCATTCTACTATCAGCTTTTTCACCAGCGTGTACCGCACTTGTTCCAGCTGAATCACAAGTATAATCAAGACCCGCCTCTGCTATCTCATGTTTAAAAATAACTTCGGCCATTGGAGATCTACATATATTTCCAAGACAAACAAATAAAACACTTTTCATCCATACCTCTTAAACATTAACTATAGCTAGAGTTTCAATTATATTCTATCATGGATTTATAGGAGTATTATTATGGCAATTAAAGAATTAACAAGAATGGGAAACCCAGTACTTAGAAAAGTTGCTACAGAGTATGATTTATCTGAAATTGGCTCTCAATCCTTTCTAGGTCTAATAGAAGACCTTGTTGATACTATGAACGAAAATGGTGGAATAGGTATTGCTGCCCCACAAATTGGTGTATCAACACAAGTTGCAATCATAAAGATCCCATCAGACTCCGAAAGATATCCCGAAACTGACGCTAGTGAACTATTTATTATCATTAATCCTGTCATTGAAGTTATTGACTCTGAGGCCCAAGGCTTCTGGGAAGGTTGTCTATCAGTTCCAGGACTTAGAGGATATGTAGAAAGGCCTAGAAAAGTAAAAGTAACTTACTTTGATGAAGACTCTAATAAGAAAGAAATCACTTTAGAGGGATTTTTAGCTACAGTATTTCAACACGAACTCGATCACCTCTTTGGAAAACTCTACATAGATCGTATTAGTGACTTAACTAAACTGAGTTATGAAGATGAGTATATAAACTATTGGGTAGAGTCTCCTAACTAGCCGAATTAACGAACTTAAGATTAAATTAAGATAAATAAAAACCCCTCAGATACCGATAGGAATTAGTAATCTGAGGGAAGCTGTTGAAATTTTTAAATGACTATAAACATATATTTATCTGGATTCCTTTTACGGTATTCCTAGTTGTTCTTAGTAGTTATTTACTCTCAAATTTCTATGGTCCATACCATCAATTCTGGCAAGGTCAGGCCGCAACAGATTCAGCCAACTCTACCAATGCTACCTCAATTGGAAATCTTGAATATGAAGCTTACAAAGATTATTTTTACAATAATTCATTTAATAAATTTCTAAATTATAAAATTTCTGCAGATATTTGGACTAATCAATCAGATTCAGGCAAGGAGAAAATGATTGGAGAGGCCTTACAACTTTCTATCGCTAAAACACTAGAGCGAAATAAAGATTTGAAAAGTCACCTTATTCAATTACTTCACAATAACTTGATGACTACATTTATAGAGAATTTTATCAGTACCCTTAGAGAGAACAGTATAGAAAATGGAAAATTTCAAGTTGATATAAACTTCACTCCACAGTTCGTACAAAATTTAACTTATGAAAGGGAGCAATCAGCAGAAAAACTAGTAAACCTTAACCAGTTTACTCTAAAGGATGAATTAGAGAAGAAATCTTCTAGTCTTACTCAATTAGTAATAAAAACTCCCATGCCATCAACTCATAAAGAATATCAATATGGTGGAGGAGTAATTAGTATATTAATAGATCTACAAAAAATGAAAAGTGATAATAAATTAGTCCAAGTAAAGTTTAGAAGATACTTTCGTGCAAATAAGCTAACAAGACCTGATATTGAAATTGGGTCCAAGGAGCTTAAGCTTAAAATGTTTCAATTATTGCCGACAGAAGTGAGTTATCATAACTTTATCACAATTGACTTATACAAGAGTCTTTCTTTAGATGGATTAGGATCCGTTAAAGATAAAGCTGTATTTCATTTTGGGAAAGTTGTTCCGTCGACTATGATTGATGGTCAGAAGATTAAGACTAAAACGTCCTCTCCAAAGGATAATTCTGTAATAACAGGAGATTTCTATCTACATGGAAAATACACAACTCTTAATAATAGATTTAAAGCAAAGTTAAAATTAGATAAATTAGTCTACTCTTTTCAAGAAAGAAAATTCACAACAGACACTGAGCTCTCTATAAAACTTTATAATAGAACCCCTGCAAGTATCGACAAAGATAGAGAAAGAATAAATATAAACAATCTCTTTATTAATGAGTCGGCTGAACAATTAGTCAAAGCTCTAGAACTAGAGAAGTTCATCTACGATAGTAATGATAGAAAGGAAGATATTCTATGAGAATAGTCTTTTTCCTTATTCTTATTTCTTTTCAACATTCAAGTTACTCTAAAGAGTTTAATTTACAAGAACGTATCAATGAAGATCAGTACTTTAGAGAGCTATATCCATTAATTCATGAAAATGAGTTTTACAGCGAGATTAACAATTTAAAAGAAGTAATTAGCTCCTTAGATACAGAGAAGAGAGAAAGTGTTTTAGAATTAGTAAATGAACTAAATGATGTTATCCCTTCTCCTTTTCTTAGACCTATCATTTATTGGAAAGAGATTTCCCCAAATAAAGATAACCTGGCTAAAGTCATAACTTATATCATGACTTATAAATTAAATACTCTCAGAGACTATTATCAATCCCCTCTTTTAAGTGATGAAGAAAAACAGAAAGCAATAAACTTAATTAGCACTATATATCACCGGAAAAATTTTACAGAGGGTTCCCTGCTTCTTTCTCTTAAAGAAGACTTTAAACAAAAATCTCAGTTCATCGTAAATTTTAAAAAATCTGAAGATTTTATAACAGCACTAAAAGAAACCTCACCTATCTCTTTTAAACTGTTAAGACATAGCAATATCTCTCCTTATACATTGAGCTTTTCGGGACTAATTCCTGGAAATCAAATTAAGATATTTAACAGTAACTCCATTGATTCAGAAGAAATAGAGCAATACTCTGATAAAAATCAATCTGCCATTCTCACACTTGATAGCAAAGAGCATTCTGTATTTAAAACCGATTCAATATTTATTCAATTGAAAGAAATGATTAAGAGTGCAAATAAATCAATATTTATTAGCACAAAAGAAATTGGTGGATCAATCGGTCTATCTGCAATCAAGCAAATAATTAAAACAACTAAAGAGAAAGTAGAGTTAAATGAAAATTTCAAAGTTCTAATTCTCACAAAAGAAGATACTCCTTTTATAAAATTTATTAAAAGCAGTATTGCAAATGATACTAAATTATTATCAAGCATCTACATAGTAGATACTCAATCAGGTGTTAAAGAAAATAACTCGAAGGCAATTGTAATCGATGCAAATTCAGAGGAACCGATTGCACTAATTGGATCAAAGAACTGGAGTGACTCAAAAGGAGGATATCACTTTGACAATGATATCTGGATCAAGGGTCCTGCAGCAGCTTTAATTCAAAACAGCTTTATATACGATTTAAAATCTCTAAGAGTAGATAATGATTTAATTGAATACTTTTCAATATCACGCAAGAGCTATCCCTACTTAGGAGATGAAACCATTCGTCTAACAGAATCGAGTTTAGACAGTAAAATCAACAATACCCGAGATACTATAATTGATATGATTAAAAAGGCCCAATCTCATATCTATATGGAGCAACTTTACCTATATGATACTTATATTATAAATGCTCTTATAAAGCGCAAGCTTGAAGTACCGGAGATAGACATAAGAATTCTAGCAGATCATAACAATAATATTGGACTAAATGGTCTTCCTAACTCTATCTATCTAAGGGAGTTAAAACTCTATAACATTGATGTAAAGTCTCGAAAGCCAGCGTCAATAAATACAAATAATATAAATGCCCTTCACAGAGAGAATCATCGAAATACAATTTCAATTGATGGACAAGTCTTACATACTGGTTCCGCATCAATTACCCCAGAGATAATGCAAGGATATAGCAGAGAAATAGGTATTCAAATTTATGATACGTCTTCTATTAGAAGTTTTGAAAATAATTTCTTAATATCTTGGAACGATAGGGCCAGTGTTATGGACTTGGATATAGAAAATTTTAAAGCTAAAACAAAAGAAGAAAGTATTTCAAGAGAAATCTCATCTCTTATTAATGCTATCGCTTCTAGCTTCCTAGCAGCAAAAGATGAGATTCTAAAAAAGTTTTAATCTTTCTTATTTAATTCACTAATATCACAGCCAGTATCACCACCCTGTAATTTGAAGGCTTCTTGCTTTGGCCTGACAAGCTTTTCTTTGATTTCTTCTTCAGTCTCACACGACTCATCATCTAGCTTTTTTAAATCTGAAAAGTCATCTTTTACTGAAACTGAATTTGCGCTCTTAGTAAAATCATAATCAACATTTGAATTACTAAGAACTACTTTTTCTTCTTTATTACAGCTCATAAAAATAAAAAGTGATAAGAGAATAATTTTTTTCATAATAAACCCTACTTACTATAATTTGCGAAAGGAAGTTGCATAAAGCCTCTATACATCCACCTTGGAAGTCTCTCTAGTATAAACATTACTGTTTTCATTTGCCATGGAAAAACAAAGAGAACCTTTTTTCTGTCTAAGGCCTTTCTTATTTTTCTAGCTGCAAGCTCTGAACTCATAAGCCACGGCATACCATGATCATTCTTTTTAGTTAATGGAGTATCCACAAAGCCAGGAGCTATACAGGTAACATCAATATTAAAACCTTTTAAATCAAGTGAGTAAGACTCACAAAGCTTTAATATTGCG
>NZ_JBFGYP010000014.1:0-40839 GCF_041587335.1 Halobacteriovorax sp. | reverse complement strand
TCAAAGCTATAGCTAGATATAATAGCTCAGCAAGGGCCAGTGCACTTAGAGCAATAAAACCTTTCTTCGTACCATTTAGCCCAAACGAAGAAACAATAGATACTCCACTAGGACCAAGTGGAAGTGTTGATAGTAATCCAAATGATATTGCAAATATTGACTGAATTAGAATTGACATGAAACTTCTCCAAGAAAATTCTGTAGTGAAGGAATTGATTTATTCAAAAAGTCTTGAAAATCATCATTAGAACCAAATACAGTCTTCATCTTGAATTGCCCTTTGTTCTTGTAAAGATCAAAGTATGTCTTGATAAAGTTAGAGGGAGCGATATTTACAACTGGTGACCCAATAATATTATCTTCTCTACAATCCTCGTAATCATTATTATATTTTGAAAGTAGCTCATCAACTATCTTTTCAATGTTTCCTGTATTGCTTGATTTTGAAAGTTCATCAGAAAATATAGTCCAACAATAGCAAGGCTTATTATCTTTTACTGTAGGGGAGAGGAAGTAATGATCTACATTTGTTCCAATTTTTTTACTAAGCTCTACTACTGTATCTAGCACTTGCTCGTCTGTTGTTTTTTCTGCGGCTAGGTTTATCCCACTCCCTTCTCTTCCAAGTACTTCAAAAGTTAACATTGGTGAAACACTCTTTATCCTAATTATATCTTTCATCGCATAATTAATCATACCGTTTGGTGTTGTCGTATTTATAAAGTAATCCTGGTTTACTTTTAACCCCTCAACACCACATTGTTCAAATGAGTCGACACTATTAAATGTGAATATAATATCAGGGTGAAATGCATATAGTTGCTTACCATCTCGAGCATTGTTTATACCTATACCAATTGGAGCCTCTGTTGAAGCATAGATTCCAAAGTAATTTAGTTTCCTTCCAACAAGCTCGTTTAATCTATCTCTATACTGATCAATTGTTGTTGCTCCATAGATTACTGTTTTAAAATTTGGCCATACTTCACTTATAAATTGCTTACCTGTTTTTTCTAAAACATATTCGAATATTGAAATAAGATAAGTTGGAATTCCTGAGGCCACTTTTATATCTTGATGAATTGTTTGATTTAGAATTTCAGTCATCTTTGTATCCCAGTTTTCTATAGATAAAGTATCTAAAGAAGGGTAAGTGACCTTTTTTAGCGACCTTGGTGTTTTCGCTGTTAGAATTCCTGAGATATATCCAAAACTCACACCATCTTCTTCATATGTGGTAGGTGTTGATCCATACGACAGTCTTGAGGCTGTCAGTAGGTTTAAATCTTTAACTTCGTTTGTAATGACAGATGCAAGGTACTTTTGTGCTGACTGAAATGATGAAATCATATCTTTATTATAAGGAACCTTCTTAGAGTCTTTACCTGAAGTTCCAGAAGTTAATCCAAAATACTTCACATCTCTTTTTGAAAGAATATTTTTTGCTCCATGTACGTGAGCATCTATATAGGGCTTAAAGTCGTTGTATTCTCTTACTTCAAAGTGTTCTGAAAACTCTTTATAGCTGTTGAGGTTATTAAGTCCTGTCTTTCTAAAAATCTTTGTTCCTGCTAGGGTTTTATTTAATTTTTTGAAGTTTTTATTTTGTAACTCTGTAACACTATTTTGATCCACAGCTAATTTCTTGTAGAGTGTACTCAAATATAAATCCGCGACTTTTGCTTTTAAATTTTTCATTTCTTTTGCTCCTATTCGTGATTGAATTTGTGAGCAACTTGTAACACCTAGAAGTAAAAAAGATATTTTTTGTATGAACAGATTTTAGCGATTTCTGTCAAAAAGCTTGATTCTTGACAATAATTGGTTATTTCTGTCTAAGACTAATGTGGTATTTTTTAATAATCATGAAAGAAATACTCACTAATATTACTGCGAAGTGGTGTATATGCTGTGCGTCTCAAAACTGCAGCTTTAAAATAATGTTAAAACGCTTAATTCTAAACTAGATATAGCTGTTATCACTAGTCCTTCCTTTGCAAATCGAATTCTGAGTTTTATAATTGCTCTATCTTTATTTTCCAAATTATAAGAGACAAAGCGAGCGTTAATGAGACTTGTCTTTCCAGAACTTTGGCTAGAGATAAAAAGTAATACGTAAATAACGACAGAGGTGAATATGGGAAGAAAATGGGCCAATATTGAAAAGAAAAAAGGCGCGGCCGATAAATTAAGAGGGCAAATTTATACTAAGATACTTTTTGAAGTTCAAAAAGCCGTTAAATCTGGTGGAGACGATGCTAGTACAAACTTTCTTCTTAGAATTGCTTTAGAGAAATGTAAAAAAAATAACGTACCTAAAGATAATATCGATAGAGCAATTAAAAAAGGTCTCGGTGGAGATGACGATGGTTATGAGGAAGTAACTTATGAAGGTTATGGACTTGATGGTGTTGCAATCTTTGTTGAAACTTCAACTAATAATACAACTAGAACAGTAGCTAATGTTAGATCATATTTTAATAAGGCAGGAGGGTCTCTAGGTACAACTGGAACTCTTCAATTCATTTTCACTCGTAAGGCCGTCTTTGAGGTTCCACAAGGTGACCTAGATGAAGATGACTTCACCCTTGAGATGATTGACTGTGGTGCTGAAGAGATAGAGCTCGAAGATGGTATATTTGAAGTAAGTGGACCAATGGAAGTGTTTGGTGCAATCTCTAAAAAGTTAGAAGAGATGGAGTTAGAGCCGGAAGAGGCAGGACTTCAACAAATTCCTACAACCTTCAAAGAAATTTCTGATGAGTCTTATTTAAATAATATGAAACTAATAGAGAAGTTAGAAGCTGATGATGACGTTGTTACTGTTTATCATAATATACAGTTCAGTGAGCACTTTAACGATTTATAGTATGTCTACTAGGAGTGAGATATGGAAGTTGTCAACGTTCAAGGGTTCAAAGTTAGAGGGTTCTCTGTAAGAACTAAGAATGAGCTGGAGTCTGACCCTAGTACTGGGAAAATTCCAACACTATGGAAGAAATTCTTCGATGAACTAACTCCTAAGTTTGATACAAAATCTAACATCTACGGAGTTTATACAAACTATGAGTCTGATGATTCTGGTGAGTTTGATATCTTTGCTACGACAGATGGGCTCAATAATTGCGAAGGAACAGAAACTTTGGACGTTGAGTCTGGAAAATATCTTGTCTTTGTACAAGACGGAGAAATGCCTAACGCTGTGATTGAAGCATGGGTAGAGATTTGGGAATACTTTAAAAGTGACGAGTGTCTTTTCACTCGAGAATATAAAACTGATTTTGAAAAATATATAGGACCTTCAAGGGTTGAAGTATATATAGGAATAAAATAGATCAATATCTATTAAGGAGAATAAATGAAGATTTTAACTTTAGGTTTACTAATGATTTTTTTCACTTCATGTGGAATGCAAAGTATCCCTACAGCATTGAATGAAGTGGATGCTCAATGGGCAGAAGTACAAAATCAATATAAGAGAAGAAGTGACTTAATTCCAAACTTGGTATCTACAGTTAAGGGTTATGCTAGTCACGAGAAGGAAACTCTACAGGCGGTAGTTGAGGCGAGAGCTAAGGCAACTTCTGTAAATGTTAATCCAGAAAACCTTAACGCTGAAACCTTAGGGAAATTCTCTAAAGCGCAGAGTGGGCTATCTTCAGCTCTTGGAAGGTTGATGGTTGTGGTTGAGAAATACCCTGATTTAAAAGCAAATACAAACTTTAGAGACCTTCAAGTACAGCTCGAGGGAACAGAGAACCGTATCACTGTTGCTAGAAATAGATATATTGGTTCAATCAAAGCATTTAACAACTTAATTACTGTACCACCAACATCTTGGTATAATTCAATGTTTCTAAAGCATGAAAAGAAACCACAATTTCAAGTAGAAAACCTTCAGGAAGTTCAAAATGCTCCAAAGGTGCAATTCTAAATGTTGAAAGTAATAAAGGTATTATTATTTTCACTTTTAATAACTAGTTCATTTGCTAAAGATGTTCCAACTTTGAGACCTGTTGTTGATCAAGCAGGTCTCTTATCTCAAAGAGCAGTCTCTGGTCTTACAGCTGCTTTAGTTGATATCAAAAAACAAACTACAAATGAAATCGCAATTCTTACTGTTGATTCTCTTGAAGGAGAATCGATAGAGGAATATGCCATTAAAGTTACTGACCAGTGGAAACTAGGACAAAGTAAAACAGATAACGGTGTACTACTTCTTGTTTCATTGAAGGATAGAAAGGTTCGTATCGAAGTTGGTCAAGGTCTTGAGGGCTCTCTTCCAGATATAACTGCTGGGAGAATAATTAGAGCAATGACTCCATACTTTAAAAAGAATGATTATCAATCAGGGATTATTGTAGGTGTCAGTCAAATTGTTAAATTCACTGGTGGAGAGTTAAGAAATACCCCAAGAGTGAGCGGAAGAAAGTCTAACGGAGCTTCTTCTATTTTAAGTTTAATCATCATCATTTTTATCGCTAGCGTATTCGGTCGTGGTGGTCGTGGTGGTGGAGTACTCGCAGGCCTTCTTATTGGAAGTGCCATGGGCGGGCGTGGATCTAGTCATGGTGGCGGCTTTGGTGGCAGCGGCGGTGGCGGATTTGGCGGCGGCGGAGGATTCTCTGGCGGTGGCGCTAGTGGAGGCTGGTAATGAATTTAACTAATAAAGATAAAGAATTTATTAAGAATGTAATTAGAGAGACAGAATTGAAAACTTCTGGAGAAATTGTTCCAGTTATTTTGTCTAAATCTGATTTTTACCCAGCAGCTCACTTCAGGCTTGCTTTATTTTTTGGACTACTCGTTGGTGTTCTAACATATAATTACTATGACTTTGATGATCCTATTGTAATTATTTGGGCGCAGATCCCTGGGATGATTCTTGGGTACTTACTTGCTTATATTCCTCTTCTAAAGAGGTTTGCGAGTACAGCTAATGAGTTGCAAGAAGAAGTGTATCAAAGGGCGCTAGAGGTCTTTCATGAAAGTAATGTGTCTAAGACAAAAGATAGAACAGGTATAATGATTTTCATTTCTCTATTAGAAAAGAGAGTCGAAGTAATGGCCGATATAGGTATCTCTAGTAAGCTTCCAAAGGATTACTGGCAAGATATCGTTTCAAAATTAATTGTAAATATTAGATTAGGTCAGACTGTTAAAGGGTTGAGTGAATCTATTTCTGAATGTGGTGGGAAGTTAGTAGAATATTTTCCAATTGAGCATGATGATGAAAATGAAATTTGTGATGAGCTCATAACAGACTTGTAAGGAGTTACCTTGAATACAACAGCTAGTTATAGAAGTGAAATAAGTATTAGTGAAGAGAATGCGAGATTTATGAGTGGAGTCTATAAATGGATGACATTTGGAATTATGCTTACTGCTTTTATTTCATTCTACGTTTCACAATCTAGAGATCTTCTAGAAATGATTTTAGGAAATAAAATTGTATTCTATGGACTAATAATTGCTCAATTAGGAGCTGTATTCTTTCTATCAGCTAAAATCAAAACCATCTCTGCTACAGCAGCTACATGTGTTTACTTGCTCTACGCTGCTCTGACTGGACTTACACTGTCTGTTATCTTCGTTGTTTATACAAGCGAGAGTATTCAGTCTGCTTTTATTTTGACTTCATTCTCATTTGCTGGGCTAAGTGCATTTGGATATATAACTAAGAGAGACTTAGGACCTATTGGAACATTTTGTCATATGGCGCTTTGGGGAATGATAGGCTTTGGAATTCTGACGATGTTCTTTCCTAGTCTTATGAGTACTGGTGCCAGTAAGATCTACGGCATTTGTGGTGTTGTTATATTTTCTGGTCTCACTGCTTATGACACTCAAAAGATTAAAAGTTCAAATATCATTGGAAATGAGGGGACAGAAGAAGATAAGAAAGAAACTATCTTTGGTGCTCTAACTCTTTATCTAGATTTTATAAATCTCTTTCTTTCTATTCTAAGACTGATGGGGAATAGAAGAAAATAGGACCTTTAATAAAGGTCCTAAGATATTTAATTAATTTGGAGTTGTTTCTGACTCTATAACATCACAGAAGTAGTTAACATCCATTCTTACTGTAAATACACCTGAGTATGTATTGAAGTATGCCTCATACTTTTCAACACCATCTGTAAGCTCTTGAGTCTTAGTTAGCATAATCTGATATTCGTTATAAACTTCGTCGTAGCTAACACCTAAGTCATGAGCAAGAATATCCATTGATTGATACTCTACTGCATCTCTACACTCATCAGCGTATGTTGAAGTTATTGATAGTGAAACGACAAAAAGTAGTGAAATTAAAGCTTTCATATAGACTCCTAAAGATTATTTTTAGCTTACTTCTCAGCTTTGGGGCCTATAGTCAATTGAGGATTTTGTTAGGGAGTTTGTAAGATTGTAAAATCAGTACTTTAGATATAAAAAAAGGGACCAAACCTGGTCCCTAAATGACTTTAAATTATATTCTTTTTGCCTTTGAGATATGGCCGGCCTTATTGATAACGCTGGCACAGTCAGGGCTTAGATTAGTGATATAGACCTCTTTGTTAAGACGGCTATACTTTTCAACAATATTGTTAATTACTTCAATACTTGAGAAGTCACAAACTCTTGAGTTCTCAAAGTCTAAGTAAATATTGTCAGGATCTTCTTTTGGATTAAAGAGGGCCTGAAAACTTTGAACTGATCCAAAGAATAATGGTCCATTAAGTTTATAATGTTTTCCACCTTTATCATCTGTATAAATCTCTGCTTTGATTCTCTCTGATTTCTTCCAAGCAAATACAAGTGCTGAAACAATAACACCACAGAATACTGCAATTGCAAGGTCTGTGAAGATTGTTACGATAGATACTAGTAAAATAACAAATGCATCAGACTTTGGAATTTTTCCAATAACTCTAAAGCTAGACCATTCGAATGTTCCAATAACAACCATGAACATTACACCAACTAGAGCTGCAAGTGGGATCAATTCAATAAACTTAGATCCAATAACAATGAAGAATAGAAGAAATAATGCAGCACTGATTCCTGAAGCACGTCCTCGTCCTCCAGAATTTACATTGATCATACTCTGACCAATCATTGCACAACCACCCATTCCACCGAAGAAACCTGTGAAGATATTTGCAAGACCCTGGCCAAGACATTCTCTGTTTGTACTTCCTCTTGTTTCTGTTACTTCATCAACAAGTTGAAGAGTCATTAAAGATTCTATTAAACCAATTGCAGCTAGGATACATGAGTATGGAAATATAATATTAAATGTTTCCATTGAGAAAGGTACTTGAGGAATGTGAAGAGTAGGGAAGCCTCCTCCAACTGATGCAAGGTCAATTACTGTTCTTGTATCAATTCCTATTAAGTGAACGATTCCTGTTACTGCTAATATTGCTGCAAGTGAAGAAGGAATTGCTTTAGTCAGTTTTGGAAGGAAGTGAATAATAACCATTGTCAGTAAGACTAGTCCTAACATGACCATCATATCATTTGTATGAAGCCAGTGGCTTACACCTGTAGCATCTGTAAATTTAAATTGTGATAATTGAGCAAGGAATATGATAATTGCCAGTCCATTAACAAAACCAAGCATAACTGAATGCGGTATCAGTCTTACGAACTTTCCTAATTTAAAGACTCCAGCTAGCATTTGAATAATACCCATAAGAACTACTGTTGCAAATAGATACTCAACGCCATGATCAGCAACTAGACTCACCATAACAACAGCTAGTGCTCCTGTTGCACCTGAGATCATTCCAGGTCTACCACCAAAAATAGAAGTTACTAATCCAACCATAAATGCTGCATATAGACCAACAAGTGGATCTACTCCAGCAACAAATGAGAAAGCTACAGCTTCTGGAACAAGTGCCAATGAAACTGTTAGTCCAGATAGAAGGTCATTCTTTAGTGTTTCCCTAGTGTTAGAGATGAGTTTGAAAATCAAGTTTATTCCTTTTGTAAAATTGTATATAGAAGATAGCTTCAAAAAGGTAAATACTCAAACCTATTTTTTGTTTTTGCGCTGAGTTGTTTTCTGTTTAAGCACTTAAGCGAATTTCAGTAATGATCTACTGTATTTCTTTGAAGAGATAACTTAGAATTAGTAAAAATTATTAATCATTTAATATAGAGGTTTTCTATGAAATTTATTTTATCGTTCTTTTTATTTTCTTCTCTGTCTTATGGCGCTTGTTTTAAAGACGCTACAATTGATTGGAGTGCATATAAAACTCCAACTAAAGCTGCAGTAGGTGGAACTTTTAAGGGAGTTAGCTTTACTAGTAATAAAGGTGAGTCTATCAGTGAAATGTTAACTGGTGCTACTTTTAAAATCGATGCTTCAACTGTTTCAACTAAAGACAAGGGAAGAGACCTTAAGATTGCTAAGTTTTTCTTCTCAACACTTGACGGTGGAAGTGAGATTTCTGGAGTTGTAAAAAAGGTATCTGCAAAAACAATTACTGTAGCAATCACAATGAACGGAAAGACTTTAGATGTACCACTAAGCTATGAATACAAGAGTCAAAAACTTAGTGCAAAAGGTGTAATTGATGTATTTGATTTTGCAATGAACGATGAGTTAAGCGCTTTAAATAAAGCTTGTTATGCTCTTCACCAAGGTAAGACATGGAGTGATGTTGCCATTGGTATAAATGCAGAATTTAAAAGCTGTAAGTAGATTACTTCTTAGCAAAAATACCTAGTCTAACGCGGAGGAAGTGAAATATTTCCTTCGCAACATCCATCTCTAAACATTGCTCGATAGTCTCAAAGCCTGGAGCTGAATTCGCTTCACACACTTTAAAGTGTGAGCCATCAAAGAGTAGGTCGATCCCCGCTATATCCAAGTTAAAGGCCCTTGAGACCTCTAGTGCGAGCCATTCTATTTCAGGTGTTAATTCAAATGCTCTCACTTGTCCACCCTGGGAGAAGTTAGCTTTGAAGTCTCCTTCTTTAGCAACTCTTTCTACACATCCTAGAACTCTTCCCCCGAGAGTGAAGACTCTTAGGTCTCTTCCTTTACTGGATTCTATAAATTCTTGAAGTATTATATTGGCATTTATATTTGTTGATTCCACAAGTTGCATCATATCTGCAAGGTTCTTCTTTGTTTCACACAGAAACACTCCAACACCTTGTGATCCACTTAGTGTTTTAACAATGACTGGAAACCCTAAATTCTTTTCAATGAATTCAATATCAACTGGAAACTTAACCAGCATTGTTTTTGGAACAGGCATATTGTATTCTGCAAGGATCTGATGAGAGTAGAGCTTATCTTTAACAATCTCAATACTCTCTGATGTGTTATAAGACCTTACTCCGAGTCTCTCTAAGTGACGTATGACAGCTAGGTCAAAGTAAGTAGTGTAAGCGCCCATTCTTGGAATGATAAAATCAGGAAGAGGGACGAGCTCCCCATTTAAATGTATTGATTTTCTATTTTCCCAGGTCACGGTAATATCGACATCTTTAGGGCTAACAACCTTTAAGTTGATGCCTTCTTTTTTAGCTGTTTCCATTAGTCTTGAAACTGCATACGATTTCTTTAAGAACTTTGAATCTTCTTTATAGAGAAGCCAGCCTTCCATCTTTACCACCTGTTTAATTATTTGTATGAACTTCTCGGATTTAAGAGCAATAAGCTTGAGTGAATACTTGTAAGGTTATTGCTCCATCTATTGGTAATTATTACTTAACTAGAGTAATAAAGTTTCCATTTGGTGAGATTTTATCTTTCTTAACATTGATATCTACTATTTTATTTACACCGTTCGCTATGACCTGAACTCTATACTGTCCTTTTGAAAGCACTTTATAAAATTCATTTCCAGTAATAGAAATAGTGTCAATTAAGCTCACCTTATTGTCTTGGACTCTACTAATTTTAACGGTGAACTTTTCTACGCCTTTTAAAGAAACTCCAAAACCTTGGTGAACACTCTTCATATAATCAAATAGAGAGTCTCTGTTCTTATCATAGTATGATGGGACTACATCATAGGTAGGCCATTTGGAATGAGAAAGTTCAATCGTTACTTGAAGGTCTTGGTGCCAATGATAGCTCCAATCTTGCATGCCTCCATTTATTTCATACCACTCATACCCGTTTACAATACCGTCTACAAATTCTCTATTGTCTCTCATTGAAGGAATCTTTACAGCATACTCTCTTGAAAGATCTACAACTAGATCCTTGTATGGAAAGTCATCTCTTTGCGTGTCCCACGGGTAGTTTACAACTTCTGTTCCGCCATGGAAGTTCGCCGAGAGAGCAAAGTGGCGCTTACTTTGAAAGTCCATCATGGCCAGTGTTTCTTTCTGGTGATCGCGGTAAGCATTATCAAATATACTTTGCATTGAAAGGTAAGACTTTGCATCTCTTACTACATCTGGAAAGTCTCTGTTTAGATCTCTCCAGTTTCCATTTCCTCTTCTCTTTCCAGCTGCTCCATCAGGGTTCAGCGAGGGCATAATATAAATCTCAGTATTGTTAACTAAGTCTAAAGTTTCTTTATCACCATTTCTATAGTTCAATGCTATTTCATCTAGAAGGGAAACGAGCATCTCTCTTCCTACTATTTCATCTCCATGCATATTTCCAACGTATTTAAATTCTGGCTCTATTTCATCTACTTCAACATTATCTGAAACTTTCATTACCCAGAGATCTCTATTTTCTTCAGTTTTTCCAATGCTAAATAATTTGAATATACCTGGGTTATTCTTGGCCAAAACTTTTAGCTTTTCTTCAATCTCTTCAGGTGAAGGGTATGTGGAGAGAGACTTTTCTTTTTCTTGAGTATCAAGCGTATGAAATGGGTAAGGAGAGTTTAATGTTAACCAATCCTTCAACTCTTTTGGACCATAAACTTCGTAACCCTTACTTGTTGGGTGGTCGATCGTGAATTTTCTTTGCTGATGAATTTTTTGGATTAGCTTCTTAGAGCCGTCACTAACAAAGTATCCTGTTTGAACATTATTGTGTGACTGAGCATAAGTAGAAATTGATGCTAAGACTAGAGAGATGTAAATCAATGTGTTCATAGAGTACCTTTTAAATGAGATGGACTAACTTACATTTATAATGTGTGCGGCGCAATATTGTTGAAAAAAAGTTATAGTTTAAAGGAACTATGGATTATTAAAAACAATAGGTTAGCGTTTATTAATTTATTAATACTTAAGGTATACAATAAATATTATAAAGTAAGGAGCTACTGTGTTTATGATTTCTCTACTTCTTTATATTCAAGTCTCGAGTGGAAACTCAATTATCTACGAAGATATGGGAGAGATTTATTGGCCAGCAATGAATATTGAAGAGGGCCATGTAGAAGTTGTGATGGAGAGTAAAGTAGAGAGATCACCTGCTGGAGAGGTTAAGAAATATAGAAGTATTGAGGAATTAGAAGGTTTAGTTGATGTCTGTTGGTATAGATGTATATTTGAAGTTAAAGACTAAGCAGCGGCCTTACTCTCTCCGTAGTACTCATCTATAAAAGAGTTAATATCATATAGAGAAGCTTCATCATCCTTACTGATCACTTCAGTAAAAGGAATTTCATAGAGATCATCAATAGGTAAGCTAGCACCTAGTGCATCAACGATAATTAAAAAGAATTGATCTGCTAATTCTTTATAAATATCTAAGTCGTATAGGCTTGGGTCTAAACTATCAAGGTAGACGACCAAGCAGAGTGTTGGTGATTCACCCACAATATCTTCTAGCTCATTTAAACTATACGCTTGTCTGATCTCACAATCATTATGAGATAACTCATAGGACAACCTTGTCTGAGCTTGCTCATTATTTGATAGAATTAAAATATTGTCGTGGTGAAATACTCTACTCATAGAAATAATTATAGTTGTGAAGTGTTAATAAAGTGTGAAGAGATTATTCTAGTTATAGTTATTTTATTTACAGTACCTTGTTATAATTTCCACAACTTATAAGGAGGTTCAAATGGTTAACTACACGCCTGCTGTGATGGGGAAAGAAGAGTACAAAGATAGTGTTGCTCCCGGAAATAAAGTTAGAGAGTACATGGTTGAAAACTTTGAAACCATAAGTGAGAAGCTAACGATTCTTGAGGCTTCAGAAATGTTACTTAATTTAGATTTATCTGGAGCTCCGGTAGTTGATAAGCACGGAAATATGATAGGTTTTTTATCTGAGAAAGACTGTTTAAAGTTTGTTTTAGATTCTAAGTATTATAACCATGCTCCTTCAACTGTAACTCATTATATGTCTACACAAGTTATGACCATATCTCCAAATGATAGTTTAACTTCAGTTATTGAATTATTTCTACGAAATAGCTTTCAAATCTATCCCGTAGTAGAGGAGGGAAGAGTTATTGGAACAATTTCAAGACAAAAAATTCTTAAATCAATTTCTGATCTTGATGAAACATCTTGGTGATAGTGAGGTTTTATGAGAGCGTTAAATATTTTAGTAGCTGATGATAATGTAGATTTTTATTCATTGCTCAAGTTAAGAATTGAATCTCTTGAATATGAAACCAATCTGATTCATGCAAATAATGGCTATGAGGCACTAAGTATCATAAGAGAGAAGAAGATTGATTTACTCATTACTGACTTCTCTATGCCTGTGATAAATGGGATTGAATTAATTAAATCTCTAAAGACGCTTGATAAGTCTCATCTTCCAAAGGAAGTTGTAATTCTCTCTGCCTATATTGAAGATGGCCCACCCCCTAAGGGACTGGAGAGTGTTAAATTTCTTCCAAAGGATGACTTCTATGAAGACCTCGTCTACATCATCACAGACCTCTGCGAGTCATTAGAGAATGAGGATGAAGATAGCCACTTATCAATCCGTGACGTAAGAGTTGATATTATTGGATCAAAGTTTGTAGATATCGTTCATGCTGTTGACCTTGATCTTTATGGTGTCACTGTTCACGATCCTCATTTAATCTTTGATTGTGAGAAAGATGAGGTCGTAGATTGTATAATATCTCTTCCTAATCAACAGGATCTAAAGATTAAGGGGAGAGTTAAGAGACAGCTTGGTTTAAGCGAGAAGTACTTTAAAATAGAATTCTTCGATCTCAATAGAGTCAACCAAAGAGCATTAGAGGGGTTTCTCCATGAGGGAGAGGCCGCTTAGCTTTCGCTTTTAAAATTATATCTAAACAGTCGGGTAAGATGTCTAACCTGTCAGAAATGCTCTAGTTTTAATAATTTACAGAAAAATTTTCCGATTATTTTTAAAGTCTTACGACTCTTAAGTCGAGAAAGGATCAATAACTTTATTTGGAGCTTATTGGTGAAGTCCTTTCTGGCATTTATCTTTTTTATTTTTAGCTTATCTATCTTTGCTGAGACTGGAATATACCTATCTTCTGGTAAGCGCTATGAGACTTTAGATGTGAGTGCTGCTATGGCCGAGATCTTCTCTAAGGGAGAAGTAGGACATATTAATGTATTCGTTCACGGTAGGGGAAAACACCCTGAGAAAGGCTTTGGAGTTATGAACGAGGTTGAGAAAACTTATGGTGTTAAATCCATAATGTTTCATTGGCCATCTTGGAAGTCAGCAATGGAGAGACCTGTAGGAAATGCTGTGGGCGCAGCTGAAGACCTTTCTAGATTTTTAAGTGCTCTTAACTCATATGTAAGAATGTATCCAAATAGAATGCTTGGAGTAAAGCTAAGCTTATTAGTACACAGTATGGGGAATATTGTTTTCAAAGAAATGTTAGAAAATTATTATCACTCAGGAGAATTTAATCGTAATTTATTTTCTAGTCTTGTTCTAAATGCTGCTGATGTCCCAGCAAAAGAACATAAGCAATGGGTTGATCGAATTGATTTTTCTACCCAGAATTTTGTAACTTATAATGACAATGATATTGTTCTATTTGGTAGTGAGCAATTAGATCGTTTTAACGATGAATATGAAGAATACGAAGGAACCAGGTTAGGTAAAGATCTAGAGAAAGTGACAAAGGGAAAGGTTCGTTACCTATCTCAAAACGCAAAATATCTAAACCTTTCAAAAATGACATTTACAGGACATAGGCATTTCTTAGTGGATGATAAGAAGAAGAATATTGAACTGAAGAACCTATTTTCTCAAATAATTAAAGGGCGCGCCCCTTACTTAAATAGTAGAGATGGTGTTTATGACGTTAAACATAATACATATTATTTTAAGAATTAATTATATAAACCAGTTTGCAACTGCATAGTTTATTTTACTTTCAATTGCAGCTTGAATTCCTGTCTCACTATCTTCGAAAATAAAAGCATCTTCTTTTTTTATATTCAGTTTTTCAATTGCATCTAGATAGGGGCGTGGGCTTGGTTTTGTTTCACTACTATCTTCTCGCGTGAGTATGATATCAAAATATTTTTTGAGATTTTCTTTCTCTAATATGCAAAGGGCAGCACTTTTTTCAGATGCAGTGACTAGGGCAATTTTATAGCTTTCTTTTTTTAATTGTTCTAGTAGCGATGTGATTTCAGGCCTTAATATTCTTTCTGATTCAGAAATACTTTTAATGAAGTACTTATTTTTAATAGTTAAGAAATCATCAAAAGAAACAGAGAGTTCAGTCTCTAAAGCTTTGTATACATCGTTGTCGCCTTGACCATGGAACATTTGATGGAGTTCTTCTATAATGAAATTTCTTTTGGGAGAGAGCTCTTGTAATGTATTTAGTAAGGCCTTGGCATGTAGAGGTTCTGTATTTACAAGTGTACCATCCATATCAAAGAGGATACTTCTAGCACTTGTGATCGCCTTAATATCCTCTAATGTTGGAATTATTTTTATAATATGCACTAGATAATAGACGTTACAATCGTTAGTAACTTCTTAAATATATTTCCTTCGCCTTCATAAGGAATTGATTCTTCGAGTATTTCTACTTCTTCAATAATTTCGTTCATATTTAAATCGCCAAGAATCTTCTCTGTTAATTCCTCTAGAACTTCCTTTTCTGATTCTGCAAGTCCATCTCGTCTGAATATAGTATTAGCAAAACTCACAAGCATACCACGTTCTCTTGGCTCAATTGAACTAAGAAGAAGATCGTCTATTTTAATACCATCAGAAAAATCTCGTTTAAGTATTTCCTTTTGCTCTTGAGTGAAAGGAATCTTTTTTAAATGTTCATCAAGCCATAGCTTTTCTTCACGCGTCACTATATTGTCTACTTGAACAAGAGCTATGGTTCCACGCCACATCTGAAATTTACTTTCGCTAATCATAATGTATCCTTTTCTACTTATTATCTCCTTTTTTCTCTCTAAACTCTAGAAGCTGTTTTTGCCTTCTTTCTCTTCTAATTTTTGCATTTATATCGTCTGCACTATCTACTGCTGAATCCCAAGCAGTGTAAATTTGTTTTTTTATACCGGCCCTCAAGTCTCCAGCTATATAGAAGTTCTCAACAGATGATTGACCCTTTTCATTGGTCACTACAAAGCCTCTCTTATCAACTTCTGCATTAAGCTGAAGAGCAAGTTCGTTATAGACGATGACTCCTAGTGAAACAAAGGCATTTTGAGCATGAATAATGCTCCCATCATCCAGGATAAACCCCTCAAGAATTCCTTCTTTTTTATCTCCAAGAAAGTCTACAATCTCTTTTGTTTCGACATTGATTTTATATAACTCAATTAGCTCTTTGGTTTCATCATCAAACTCAGGAGTCTTACCATTTGTCATAATTGTGAGGTTTGGTATTTTGTATCTCTCGTTTATCATAATAGCGACCCATGCAGCAGAGCTTGTGTGTCCTATTACAGCTATCTCATTGTCGTTAGTGTGGTGTCCATCACAGCGAACGCAATATTCAATTGCTTGACTATTGGCAAATGGAAAAATAGCTCTTATGTCATTTTCTATAAATGGCTGAACGTCCATCATTCCTGTAGTAAGAATGACGTATTTAGTTTTCCAAATATCTCCATTTGAGTCAGTTAAATTGAAAATCCCATCTTGATCTTTTTCTATTTTAGAAATGCCTATATTTTTTTGAGGAAAGAATGCATGAGCATACTTCTCTTGAGAGAGGTAGTCATAGGCCTGCTTATTTGGATTATTAATACCTTGTTTAAAATCTAAAAATCCAGGTATGTTTTCTACTTTTCTAACCCACATGGCACGAGACTTCTTTTTGTCTTTTTGATTACCGGGAAAGAATAGAGTTTCATCATTATTTAATACGGATCTTAAAGTGGCCATAATTCCTGCAGAACCACCACCTATAACAGTTGTTTCATATATTTTGTCATTCATAGATAACTCCTTTTTAAATAGTTTATTTCAATCAATGCTGTCTATCTAATAGTTATTGTCTATGAGTGGATAGATTAGTTAAATACTTGATTATTTGCTAAGATAGAGTGAATAAATAATGGAGAATTACAATGATAAAGGTAACAAAAAATATAGCTCTCGTCGCGCATGACTCGAAAAAGCCGAATCTCGTTAAGTGGTGTCGTGAGAATATAGAAATATTAAAAAAACATAAGCTCACAACAACGGGTACAACTGGAACTCTGATAGAGAAAGAATTAGGACTGAAAGTCACCAAGTTTATCTCCGGACCTCTTGGTGGGGACCAACAAATTGGAGCTAAAATCTCTGAGGGAAAGATTGATTTACTTATTTTCTTTTGGGACCCTTTAGAGAGTATGCCACATGATCCCGATGTGAAGGCACTACTTAGATTGGCGACAGTGTGGAATATTCCTTTAGCTTGTAATCAAACTTCCGCAGATTTTTTAATATCATCTCCACTTATGGATAAAGACTATGATAGAGATCTAGACCATTTAGAACGCTATAAGAAGGGGAGAAAAATTCTTGTTTCTGACTCTTAGACATTGATGTGGAGCGTATGGAAATATGAAGTGTTTGGGCCTACAACGTACCTTTAATAAACAGCACGGAGTAATTTTGGCACATATCGCAAAAGTTGGAAGAGCATTTTTAGTGGGACAAGGGATTTTATATCCAGTTCAAAAAGGTATTTTAAAAGTGGGACCACTAAAGGCGGCCCCTAAGAATAAAAGAATTAGAGTCACTGGACTCAGTAAAAAGTCAAAAAAGTCTTAATTCATCAGATAGAACAAATAAGTGATCCTTTTTTGAAATTGGATCCTTAAGTTCTATCTTATGAGCAACTAGTTTCAAACCATCATCATTCTTATTATGTCTTCCATACTTTGGGTCCCCAATTATAGGGTGTTTAATCTTTGCAAGGTGTTGTCTTGCCTGATGAAACCTTGAAGTGGGCATTTCTATTTCAATTAAAGAGCTAAACTCTAGTTCTTGGTGAACTTTATAAATTGTTTTTGCACTTCTACCATCTATATTGAAAGATATATCTCCCTCTGAAGATCTTAACTGACCTAGCACTTCTGCTTGAAAGGATTTTGTAATCAAACCACTCTTTGTAGATTTTGTGAAAATTCTAGACACCTTTTCTTTATAGGCAACTATCATTAAGCCTGATGTTTCACGGTCAAGTCTTTGAATGGGGTAGGCATGAGGCTTGATTTTTTCTATGTGCCTAATCATTGAGGCCTGATCACCATACTTTGTTCCCTCTGTAAGGATTCCAGCTGGCTTATACCATATTCCCCAGTCCTTTGTTTCATGAATTTGAGCAACTAAACTCATATCTACTTCTGGTAAGTTTGGGTCGTAGTGACATTCAATATAGTCATCAGGAGTAAGAACTGTCTTAACTCTTCTTATTCTATTTAATGGGCCAAGACCTCTTTTCTTGATCCACACCCCGCCATTATTTGCGTGCTTTTTAATTAGTGACTTTGAGAGTGGTGTAACTTCAGCCAAGAAGTCTACAAGTGTGATGTTTTCTTTATCTTTAATTTTTCCTCTGAAGGAAAACTTTTTAATTTCCATTAGAGTCCTTGCGAAATTGTCCAAGGACAACCTGGACAACCTGACTGACAACAGGCTTCTTCTTTCCAGTCATCATTCTTTTCAATATTATCTTTTACTTTATAAAATGACTTACCGTCTTGGTCTTTAATAAAAGTATAGTCCATAGGAGATTCCCATGGCGGATCAATAGTTCCAAGTAGTAGAGATAGCTTAAATTGGTGTCCTTCTTCTTTATTTTCAAAAACAATAATATGCTTCTCATTACTTATAGAAGTAATCCAATATTCTTTTTCGTCTGTTCTAAAATTCATGTTTATGGTATTCATCATGACTACATACCATATAATGAGATGAGATAAAACTATGTATGACTTTCCTATAGAGTACGATGAGCCAGTATTTAGACCTCCATCAGAGGGAAGAAGCTTCCTTTTACAGGTGACTATAGGCTGCTCCCACAACCTTTGCACTTACTGCAATATGTACAGGTCTAAGCAGTACCGAGAAAGGAGCTTAGAGGAAATTGAGTCAGAGCTCATTAAGACTAGTCAATACTTTCAAAGACTTAAGCATCTTCCTAAGAGGGTCTTCTTCTGTGATGGGGACGCTCTGGGGGCAAGTACAGATTTACTGGTTGGCTCTTTAAAACTACTTGAGAAGTACTTTCCAAGTGTTGAGAGAGTGGGAATTTATGCCACTGCTCAGAATATGCTAGAAAAGACACCTGAAGAGTTACGGCTACTGAAGGCACACAAGCTAAGTATTGCTTATTTAGGCCTTGAGAGTGGCTCTGATAAAGTATTGCACCGAATAGTTAAGGGGAATACCGCTCAGGACATGATTGAGGGCTGTGACAGGTTACATGACTCAGGTTGGGATATCTCAATTATCGGGATGTTAGGAATTGGAGGAAGAAAGTTTAGTGATGAGCACGTAGAGGAGACTGGAAAGCTAATCAGTAGAATTTCTCCAAAATTTTTCTCATTACTTACCACTGTTGCTGTATCGGGAACTCCTCTTCGAAAAATGGTCGATAAAGGTAACTTTGAACTACTAACCTCTAAAGAGCTAACTGTAGAGATGAGAGGTATTTTGTCACTAATTAAGCCCCAGCGTGGAGAAATATTGTTTAGAGCAAACCATGTGTCTAATCAATTTCCTTTGGGTGGACGTTTAAGTTGTGATACAGATTCAATATTAAGAACTCTGGATCAGTGGATTGAGCAGATTCCCGATGGTGTATATCCAAACGTTCCAGCACATATGTTGTAGAGGTAGTTATTTTGTTAGATAAATATTTTTTTGAAATTCTTGTAACTTTAATATTCACAATTTCATTACTTGGTACTCTTATCTATTTTCTTGCAAAGAAGATTCAAAAAGAGAACGGAGTTATAAAAGAAAGTATTAAAAAAACTAGAGAGAAAGAAAAGTTTATTTTAGAGAGCTTAGATATTATCTGTAAGGCCGTTCTTCAAGAGCAGTGTGAAATTTCTGAGGGAAGTATTAGAATCAGAATGTTATTAGATAACTCTAAAATGCTAGATTCTAAAAAGAGTGAGTATACACTATTTTTTAATATGTATGATGAGCTTAAAGAGTTTAAAACTCATGAGAAAAGAAATAGTCTCTCAAAGCAAGAGAGAATGAATGAAGATATCAAACGCTTTAAAGTTGAAGAGAAGTATCAAGTCGAATTCTTAAGTACCGTTAAGGTTCTTCACGACGATGTAAAAGAACTTCTTTAGTTAGAAAGTATTATGATATGATAGTGACATGAATCACTACGTACATAATTTATCCCCTATGGCCATAGAGTGGGGCTGGTTTATTCTCCCATGGTACTGGCTTGCTTATATTGCAGGCTTTTTTATAGTCTACCTAGGCCTTATGAAGTTTTCTTCTGCAGGACATATTCAACTAAGTAAGAGAACAATTCACGATTACCTTTCAATGGGATTTCTCTCTCTCCTTCTTGGTGGAAGATTTGGTTATATTCTTATTTATAACTTAAATTACTACCTGGAAGATCCTGCAAAAATATTTGCTATATGGGAAGGAGGAATGAGTTTTCACGGGGCCATTATAGGTATTGGTTTATTCACTCTTTACCAATCTAAAAAACAAAAGATACCTTTTCTTAGATTCACTGATGCTATAAGTATTTTTGCACCCATTGGCATTTTCTTGGGACGAATTTCTAACTTTATAAATGGAGAACTGGCCGGAAGAGTTACAGATGTGGCCTGGGCAGTAGTTTTTCCTAAATTCTATAATAGTGAACCTCGACATCCATCTCAAATTTATGAGGCGCTACTAGAAGGTTTAGTCCTATTTTTAATTTTATATTTTTATGGAAGAAAAAAGATAAACTCCCTAGGATTTTGTACAGGTCTATTCGTATCTCTCTATGGAGTCTTTCGATTCTTTATTGAATTCTTTAGAAACCCAGACCCACAAATAGGTCTTTATTTTAATGCCTTTACCATGGGACAAATACTATGTTCTTTGATGGTTCTAGCTGGTCTAGTCTTAATCTTTAAGAGTGATAGGAAACTATCACTCTAATAAGAAAATGGCATCTTTAGAGAAGTCACTATAGAAGTCTTCGTAAGTTGCTCTTTGTGCACTGATACGGTTTACTTCTACCTTGTAGAGCTCTCTATACTTTTCTGGGATAGAACTGAAGTCATAAATATCAATGACTCCACCTTTTAAATCACCTTCTTGATAACTTGAGAAAACTCCTGGGAATTTACCCATAAGGTAGTCAATCATACACCCTGGGAAGAGTTCCAGTGTTAGTCTTGCACATGAATTTAACTCTTCTTCATTGATAACAATAGAGTCGTACATTGTCTTTATGGACTCTGCTAAATCTTCTTGAGTCTTCTTTTTTCTAGCTTCTAGTATTTTAAAAGTCACTCGTAGTCTTTTTATGTGCTCGAGTTCTTCCATGTATTCCTCTTTTTGATCAGCTGGAATATTTTCATAATCAAAAGGGTTAAAGTTTGCACTTAATACAGAGGCCTGGAAGAGGACAGGATATCTATCCTCAATATACTGTTGAACACAATCTAAAAACTCTTTTTCTTGAGTAAGCTTTACACAGGCGTATTTCTTATTTTCCCCCCACATAAAGTAATCTTTTAGACCTAACCATATAGAAGTTCCTGATCCTGTCGCAAATGCACCAAGTGCAGTTCCTTGGAAAACTCTTGCGTAGCCATTTGAAAAGAACTTAAGTCTATCCTTATCTTGGTCAGACAAGAGTTCATTCATAACCTTTTTACCGTCTTGCAGTTTTTTATATGAGTTTACAGTCTTAGGCAGTGCCATTAGCTCTTTTTGAATTGCTTTATTTGTTACTTTATTTATTCCATATCTTGAAGGTTTGAAATCTGCCTTTTCAATTGCACCTTCAAACTCTTTAAGTTTAAGAGTTAGAGCTTTTGTTGCTGAATCTGTTAGTCCATCTGTATTGTTTATGAAGTACTCTAACTCTCTGTGTGCAATAATTAACTTGTCTTGGAGCATTGCCTGTTGAATAATTCTTTGTTTGATAAGCCCCTCGTCAAACCACCAATCAAACATTCCACCATCAAGTTGTGTAATTCTTTTATCTAGTTGTTTGATGTAATACTGAAGGTTCTTATCATCTTTGTAAAAAACCATCTTTTCTTGGATCTCTTTACCACCTTTTATAAAAGTTAATTCTACTTCAGCACGATTTCCTTCAAAGTGATACTTCTTAAGAATGTTTCTATTGTACATTGTAGATACTCTTTCATTGATGAGATCATTTAATTCTTTTTCATAGTTTGTATATTTTCCAAACCAAGTATCGATCGTTTTTAGGACATCTAGCTCGTCTTTTGATGTTTCTACGTTATCTAATGTTTTGTTTAATATTTTTGCATAGGCTGCTGCACTTGCTACTGTTTCTTCTTCATCATACATATAGAATGATACATATTTATTGTCGTTCCAGTTCTTAAATGTATGAGTCCAAGAGTCTTTGAACCTATTCCACCAGCTCCGTTTAGGAAGTCGGATTTGCATTTTATTTGTGGATCTACTTATGAGCTCTTTTTTTTCAATTTCTTTTAAAAGTACTTCATCATAATCTTTTGTAATAAAATTTCTAACGACATTGCTGCAATTTTTATCCTCTACAGTACTTGCAGGGGTCCTGAAAGCTGTATTCATCGTTGTGCTTGAACAAGAGACGAGTAGAGATAATAGAATTATATAAGTATACTTTTTCATAACTTATCTTGTCGGGTATTCGAAGGAGAAACTTTAACGTCTGTTAGTAAGTTATTGTTTTTTAAGAGGTATTGTACTTCTAGAATATTACCGCTACTATTTATTGATCAATAAATGGAGGTCTCCTTGAAAGATACATACGATCGTATTAACAATGTTTGCTTGGTTATTTTAACTTTCATAGCTGTTACTGGTGCTCTGATTTATACAAAGTCTATCCTTATTCCATTTGTTATTTCTCTTTTTATATTCTCAGTTTCTGGGCCAGTTATTGATTGGTTTGAAGTTAAAATTAAGGCACCAAGGTTTTTGTCCGTCATTTTAACTATGGGAATTTTTATTATTATATCTGTAGTTGTAAGTCTCTTTATTGCAAAAAGTTTAAATACTTTTATTGATGGAATAGGGGATTATCATCTTCGCTTTACTCTTGCATTAGAGTCTGTCGTCTCTTTTTTAAATTCTTACAATATAGAAATTAATCCTGAGATGATTAAAACTACAATTAATAATATTCCCGTCTTATCAATAGTGAAGAAGTTTTCTGGTGGAATTATGACATTCCTATCAAATACAGTTTTAATTATTATAATGGTTCTCTTTCTAATTGCTGGAGAGGGGGTTACTAAAATAAAAAATAATATGGTTAAACAAGTTCATTATAAAATTTCTAAATATGTTGCGACGAAGTTTTTCATGTCTTTGACAACAGCAGTTCTAGTAGGGATTTTATTATTTAGTTTAAAAGTAGATTTAGCATTTATGTTTGTTATTTTAACTTTCCTATTAAACTTTATTCCTAGTGTTGGATCTATCATTGCTGTCTTAATACCATTTCCCGTTCTATTTCTTCAGTTTGGGCCTGGTTGGGAACTGGTAACAGTTATGAGTATATCTTGTGCTATTCAATTCTGCATTGGAAACGTAATTGAACCAAAGATTATGGGGGAGAACTTAGGTCTTCATCCCATTGTTATTTTACTTTTCTTATTATTTTGGGGGCTTGTTTGGGGGATTCCTGGAATGTTCCTAGCAGTACCGATGACAGCTGTTATGAAAATTGTACTCTCTAAGATTGAGACAACTAAAACATTAGCTGAGCTTTTAGGTGGCAAGTTACCTGCAAACCTTTAGATAAATTCAACCGTTTGAGTTAGCTGGTGTTCATTTTGAAATTGAGGACATTGGCGCTCAAAGTAATTAAACTCTATATGACTGTCTGTAGAGCTTTGAATACAGCTATAAGTTGTTCTCAAGCTCTTAATTTTAGAGCACCTTCTTAGTATCTTCTCCTCAATACAGTTTAACTTTACCTCTACTGAACCATCAGCGGCCAGGTGATGAACCGAATTTGGAAGTCTATGCTTAATTCTCAGATTTAGATGCTTTCTGAGCCTAGTGTCTAAAGCGATAGTATAAATTGTATGAATAGCATGGTCTGAAAAGTTTTTTAAAATACACTGATCTTCTCTTTCAAATGTAACTCTCTTATCTTTAAAACTCCAACTGAAGAAGTCTCTACTTTTTTCTCTATTTTCATTTTTCTCTATTGTGCTTTGACAGTTACAAAAGGTGTCTATCTCGGTGAGGAATTCATAATACATACTTGATGTTTGATCTGTTGTGAGATTGGGGTAATGAGTTTTTGTAAATTGGTGGTTTAAAATCTTTTGAATACATTGAAAGTGTAGTGACTTAGTTTCTTGCTGCTCAGCTATTTCTCTTGAGAAGCTACTCAAGCTTAAGGCAAATAGAATGATGAGGTGTGAATAGCGATAAATAGGCGCCTCCAGGTTGCTCATACACTATATCGTACCATGAACACTGGACTCTAGAGGGCAAAAATGTTGAAGGGCCGTATTAACGGTAGGTTAGAAGACTTACTTCTTCTTCTTATTGATTGCTTCTTCGTATTTTTTGATCTCTTCTGGAGATAGAGATGATCTTTCCATACTTTTGATACTTTTCATTGAATTCATCATTTGGTCACATTTATGAACCGTTCCGTCTCCTTCTACAGGAGTAAACTTTCTTCCATCTTTTAACCAAGTTATATCTTTGCTACAAAATTTACAATTTGCCATTATTTATCCTATTTTGCTAAATCTACAATCTTTCTTATATCTTCTACAGAGAATGGCTTCTCTAGTATCATATCTGCCTTCATTAGAACAGGATCATGACTCATTAAGTCGCTAATTGCTGAAAGAAATACTATTTTTGCATCTGTATGAGGCCTAATCTGCTCAAAAAGTTCAACTCCATTGACCTTTGGCATTTTTATATCAAGTAAGATGATATCAAAGGTATCTGAGAATATCTGGACGGGTGCATCACTTGATTCATTAACAACAACTACAGAGTGACCAAGAAATTCAAACTCTTCTCGGAGGCAATCTGCCAATACTTCTTCATCATCAACTATTAAGATTCTTTTCATAAAGTTATTATTACATGAGTATGCGATTTTGCAACTACTTTGACTGTGTGCGTACTGTGCCAACCTTTGATTATTAGGGAATTTTATAATAAATTGAATCATATAATTTATTATGAAAATAGAGGTACCTTAAATGTTAGATATTAAGTTCATTAGAGAAAATCTAGATACAGTTAAAAAGGCTGCAGAAGTAAAAAAAATTGCTTTTGATTTTGACCAATTATTAAGTCTAGATAAGGATATCTCTGATTTAAAAGTTAAAGTTCAAGAGTTACAAGAGAAGAGAAATAGCCATTCTAAAAAGATTCCTAAAGCTACTGCAGAGGAAAGACCTGCATTAATAGAAGAGGGAAGAGTTATTGGTACTGAGCTAGACTCAATGAAACCTTCTCTAGTTGAAAAAGAAGCAGAGCTAAGAAACCTTCTTTTAACTGCTCCTATGATTCCATCTCCTCAAGCTCCTATTGGTAATGATGAAAATGATAATGTTGAAGTAAAAAAGTTTGGAGAACTTCCTAATTTTGACTTTAAGCCACTTGATCATGTTGAGATTTTAGAAAAACAAAACTGGGCAGAATTTGAAAAAATTGCAGCAGTTAGTGGTTCAAGAAGTTACTCTTTAAGAAATGATATGGTTCTTCTTGAGATGGCCATGCATAGATATGCTCTAGAGAAATTACAGAGCAAAGGCTTTACTTTAGTTTCTACTCCTTCGCTTGCAAGAGAAGAGGCCCTCGTTGGAACAGGTCACTTTCCTGGAGGAAAGGATCAAGTTTACTACTTACCAGAAGATGATCTCTACTTATCAGGAACTGCTGAGGTCCAACTTAATTCTCTACATTCAAAAGATATTTTATCAGAAGATAAACTTCCAATTCTTTATGCTGGATATTCTCCATGCTTTAGAAGAGAAGCCGGAAGTTATGGTAGAGATGTTAGAGGTTTAATTAGAGTTCACCAATTTATGAAAGTTGAACAATATGTTATTTGTAAAAACTCACCAGAAGAGTCAGATAAGTGGCATAAAATACTTCTAGAAACTTCTGAGGAAATTGTTCAAGATTTTGAATTACCTTATAGAATTGTTGAATGCTGTACAGGTGACATGGGGACTGGGAAAGTTCGTATGTTCGATATTGAGTGCTGGGTTCCATCTGAAGAAAAGTATAGAGAGACTCATAGTTGCTCTCAATTGCACGATTGGCAATCGAGAAGAACAAACACTAGATATAGAGACGCTGATGGGAAAGTTCAATTTGTTCATACTTTAAATAACACAGCTGTAGCAACTCCTAGAACTTTAGTGCCATTTTTAGAATGTCATCAACAAGCAGATGGAAGAATTAAGGTTCCAGTTAAGCTTAGACCTTACCTTGGTGGTCAAGAATACCTTGGGAAGTAATTTTCTAATGATAGAGGGGGATTTCCTTCCCCCTTACTAAAGATTTCTTAATTTGAGATAATTTCTCTGGTTCAAACTGGAGAATATCTTGAATATCCTAATTGTTGACGATGATGAAATTACTTCCAAATTAATTGAAAAGAGACTTCTTAAAAGAGGTTTCCAATCTTCTGTCGTTCATTGTGGAGCAGACTGTTTAAAATTAGTAAATAGTAATACCCACAGATTTGATTTAATTCTTCTAGATATTATCATGCCAGACCTTAGTGGGCTCGAAGTGATGAGTGAGATTAGAAAGGTCCACTCTAGAGTTGATCTTCCTATCATTATGACAACTTCTATGAAGGAGACATCTGATATTGTTTCCGCTCTTAAGTTAGGTGCTAATGATTATGTCATGAAACCTATTAATATGGATATTTTAGAAGCAAGGATGAAAACTCATCTTTCGATTAAAGACCTTAATATCGAGAATATGGAAAAGAGTGAGCTTGAAACTGCGAATGCTATGATTGTTACTTATAACCATGAGATTAATAACCCCCTTACAATAGCTATGGGTTATATCCAAAAATGTGAGCTTACTGGAGAGTTAGATAACCTCGATAAAGTAAGCGATGCCCTCGAAAGAATTGCTGATATTGTTAGAAAAATAGAAAGAGTTTCAACAGAGAGTTCTGTCAAAAGAGAGAGCTATGCTGATAACTTAAAAATGGTAAAATTAAAATAAATCATTTCTATACTTATAATTCCAATCTTCTAAAACAACAGAATTAATTTTTAAACCACAATTTTCACTGTGCAGAAACTTTGGTGATACTAAATCATATTTCTGAGCATACTTTTGATAATATTCTTTTTTAGTCATGCTACTTGGAAAACTCGCATGGATAATACCTTTATAATTCTTTTCTAAAGAGAGCTTTATTATCTGGATAACGTCTTCACTGTGAATAAGGTTAATATAGTGGCCACCCTCTATTGATTTATTTACTAAGCTCTTCACTGGATGACGGTTAGGACCAATTAGTCCTCCACAACGAATAATACAGTCATCTTTAAATATCTCTTCAAGGCGTAAGTTCTTTTTTCCTCGTTCTGTACTAGGTTTAGGAGCTGTTTGTTCATTGACCTCTCCTTGAGATTTATCAAATACAGATGTACTGCTTATAAAAATAAATCTTTTATCTTTAAAGAAGTTCCTAAAGTCTTGGAAGTCTTTCTCCTCAATTTTTGAAGGAGGAATATTTACTATAAATGTACTTGCTTCTGATACTGAGGAGTAATCGTCAGTTGGAAATCTAAGAACCTTAGAATGGTTATCAGTACTTTTACTTGTGGTATTTGTTCTTAGAACATCTAGTCCTAACGAATTTAAATAATCACTAACTTGGCCACCAAGCCATCCTGCACCGATCACGGCAATTTTATCAATAGATTTTATACTCATAGATGACATACTATTTAAGAAAGGTATTGATGACAAGTAAATGTAACTTCATTACCATTATAATATAGAACAATTTAATTAATGGATGGAGTCGTTAATGAAGTCAATTCTTCAGTTTTTGAAGATGCTATGGATGGCGTTTGCAGTAGGGATCGGAATGGGAATATTTATTCCTGTTACTTTTTCGGTTGCGCTGCCTTTTGGATTACTAAATGTTGTAGTTCATGGGCAAGGCTTATCGTTTTTAACGGCCCTATAGCTTTTTGCGAGTTCTAGGCCAAGAAGCGGCCCAATATGTGTCGCTATGGTCACAGGAAGTGACCTTCTTTTATACTTGTTTTCATCGTCCTGATAGATTTCAAAGTGTAAGTGAGGGGAGTCACTGAAGCCCGTATTTCCTGAGTATCCTATTAATTCATTCTCTTCTACCTTTTGATTCTCTTTAACAATTACACCTTGATATTTTAGATGGGCGTAGAGAGCGTAGGTATTATCACTATGTTTTATCTTTATATAATTTGCGTCTTTTAAGTAAGACCTATCAGCTCCAGACTTATTAGAATCACTCTTTACTTTGAAGACAATACCTTTTCGAGCAGCTCGAATAGGAGTTCCTACCTTAAGGTCAAAGTCTAACCCATACTCTAGGGGAGGTTTGTGGCTATACTTTCCGTTCCACACCTGCAGTAGTCTATAGGAAGAACCGTGGTTGTAAGGAAGTGAATAGTAACAATTGGCTAAGCTTATACTTGATAGAAGGGTTAGTAGGAGGATAAATCCCCCTCCATGGTAAGAAGGTTTCCACTGAGACGTTTGGTTGTGAATCCATCAAGCTTGTGGATAAGGTTAATCATTTTTATATTAGTGTTTTCGAGAGTTCCATCAAAAAACTTAATATTATGTCCCTTTGCTACTTTTATGAGCTCTAGGATCACAACTTTTGCTAGGCCTTGTCCCTGTACTCTATCTATTAATGTTATAGCAAACTCAGCTCTATCGGACTCTGGAGTACGATGGTATCTAGCAATTCCGACACCCTCTAGTTCATTATTCTCTTTGACTTGAATGATTGCGAAAGCAAATCTATTCACACCATCAAGGTCTGTTAGGGAAGTAAGTTCTTTTTCATTAAATTCTTTTTTAAAGCCATGAAAGCGATTATAGATGGACTCTGAGGACATTTTCTTTAGACCTTCAACTAAGTTGATTTTATCATCTTTTGTTAATGGTCTTAGAATGTAAGGATCGCCACTTTTGGACTTTATCTCTATCACGAGTATAAATATACCACGTAAGTCGTTTCAGCTCACAATAATTTATTGTTTAGAATTTTGTGTGCTTCTTCATTTGAGATAGGCCATACTCCAGATGACAGCTCTTTATGGATCTCTAGGAGTTGCTGATCATTAAACTCTGAAAATCTCTTATCTACTTTAAGCCATAAGTAGTATGAACTCTCTAAGAGCTCATTTTCAGGTGTTTCTAGGTATATTCGACTCAATTCTTCATCCCAGTAGAGAGTGAAGGCATTCCTATTCTTAAATTCATTATACTTTGAGAATGGAAGCACACTTATTGGTGAAATTTTACTATAAAGATTAGCAGATTTCTTAAGTTGATTTAAAAATGAGATTTCATAAGCAAGTGAGAGCCTAAGGTTTATTTTAATTTCAAGACCTTCTATTCCTTTCACTTTCTTTTGAGCTACTAATATTTGAGTTTTTTTACAAATACTCACTTGCTCTTCTTCGCTAAGTTTTTGAAATATAGGGTATCTATCTTCTATATTTTTTCTCCAGCCTGATGGAAATTCATATTTTAAAAAATGAGAGTTAGTGAATAGATTATATAAAATCTTTGCAATTAAAAAAAAGATTGCAAGGCAAACTACTGTCCCGAAGATAACTGATGCGTGCATATTTATTCCTGGTTAGAATGGATAATAGCAATTCTTTTATAAAGTTGGGAGAGTTTCTTATCTATGACACTGGTGGTCTTATTATATGACCGAATTAGTTTGAACAAACTTTGACACTCTATCCCTTTGTTTTCTATAATTTTAAGATACTCAAAACAGGAAGATAAGAGTGAACGAGACATACTACTCTCTAAAGAAAGTGGCCGCGATATTTGGTGGTCCAGAGCTCAAGGATGAGATTACTAGACTGGAAGCGTCTGGCTCAATCCCTGCTCAAGAAAAATATAGATCTGGAGCTTTATACAGAAAAGGCTTTAAAGAAAGCGATCTACCATTAATAGGTGAGAAGATTGGCTTTTTTAAGAAATTTTCACGTCCCGTAAGCATTTGCGTATTCACTACTAAAGGTGGTGTTTTAAAAAGTACTCTCGCTTTAAATCTTGCAAGAACAGCAGCTCTACATGGAATAAAAACATGTGTTGTAGGCCTAGATATTCAAGGTGATGTTACTACTGCTCTTGGTTTTGATGATGGAATTGAGGACTCTAGTGATTTAAATTACATCCTAGAAAAGCTGAACCGTACTAAAGGTCTATCAGACGTATTTTCAAACTCTGTAAGATTAAATGATACGATTGTTTCTACAGATAATGAAAATTTATTCTTAATTCCTGAGACTCCTGAACTCGTAGCATTAAATGATTCATTAAGTAATATTAATAGAAGAGAGTTCTGGCTAAAAGAAAAAGTCGTTGATCCACTTAAGCAGCATTTTGACTTAGTGATCATGGACTGTTCTCCAAATTGGAATAAACTTACTACAAATGCTCTAGTAGCATGTGATGCCCTTGTTTCACCATTAGAGTGTAAGATTAATAATTTTAGAAACTTCAAAGTGTTCTCTACATTCTTAGATGAATTTAAAAGTGAAATGAGAATGAACTTTGAATCTATCTTTGTTCCTACAAAATATAGTTTAAATAGAAAGCTAAGCCAGGATATTCTAGAGTGGTACAGAGGAAATGTTGACGGTTGTATCTCTGGAGCTATTCGAGAGAGTGTCTCTGGTGAAGAGGCGACAGCAATGAATAAGTCTTTAATTGAACATTGTCCTGGAAAAAATGTTGCTGATGAGATGACTTCGGTACTTGTTGAGATTCATGAAAGAATTGATAATTTAATTGATACAAATGACACCGAACAACTTATTCATAACAGTCACCGCATTCAAAATACTTCTGGGCAGGAACATGTATGGCGCTAAGACTCAATGATGTAACGGCAAAGAACAAAGCTACTAAAGCAAAGTCACTAGAAGTAGAAGAGCAAAGGGTTCTTAGACCATGGGAGACGTTTGATAAGCTAGGTGCCCAGACTCGTACTATCTCAGCAAGAGAAGCTGTGAAGAATGCGAGGCGTAAAGTTCAAGAGAATAATGATCTCGTCAATAAGCTTAGAGAAGGTTTCGTAGAAGTTGAAAAAGCTAGAGACTGGGATAACTTTGTTGATAATAAACAGATTCAGTTGGATCAAGAAATAAAAGAGCTTTCATCTGAGATGAAGAAAATTAATACGAAGCCAGGTGTCATTTCTTTCTTTAAGGAAATGTTTAAATCTTAGCAGGTTTAGGGAGATAAGATGGGTAAGAATAAAGTTAGAAAGCCAAAAACTAATAAAAAACCTTTATCAAGTAAAGCTACAGCTACTGACCTCAAGAGAGGAAAGACAAATCTATATATTCTTTTTGCAATGATTATTGCAGGTTGTGGAATACTGTTCTATGGTCTCGGAAATTAAATTCTAGGAACAAATTAAATGAGTAAATTTACTATTGGTCAAAGATGGATCAGTGAAGCGGAACCAGAGCTAGGTCTCGGGATACTAAACAAATTAACTGATAAGACTGTCTCTATTATATTCTCAGCTAGTGGAGTTGAGAGAAATTATGGGATTAAAACTTGTCCAATTAAAAGAGTTCTATTTTCTGAGGGTGATGAAATCCTCATTGATGAAGGTGAGAAGTTAATTGTTGATAAAGTGACCGAGCAAGATGGTTTAGCCTTTTACCTATCAGGTGAAAGAATTATCTCTGAATTAGACCTAAGTGATTTAATGTCATTTAATAAGCCTGAAGATAAACTGTTCAATGGCCTTTGTGACCCGCACGAACATTTTCAACTTAGATACGAAACAATTAAATATAAAAATGAATACAGCGCCTTAGATGTTAAGGGGCTTCTTGGACCAAGAGTGAGCTTAATTCCTCATCAACTCTATGTCGCCAAGGAAGTTTTTAATAGGCCAATCCCTAGAGTTCTTCTTGCTGATGAAGTTGGCCTAGGTAAAACAATTGAAGCAGCGATGATTATTCATCAGATGCTTATTACTAAAAGAGCACAACGAATACTGATTGTTGTTCCTGACTCATTAGTTTTTCAATGGTTTATTGAATTACATAGAAAGTTTGCCTTATCATTTACTGTCGTAAATCAAGAGACTGAATTAATTGCTGGAACAAATCCATTCTTAGATAGTGAGAACGTTATTGTTTCTCTAGGACTCTTAAGAGGTGCAGAGAAAGCTAGAGAGCTTTTAGATCAAGCAGACTTTGATATGCTTGTCGTTGACGAAGCCCACCACTTGAAATGGACTCAAGAGAAATCATCTGTTGAGTATGATCTAGTAGAGGGTCTTGCTTCAAGAATAAATGGCGTCTTACTTTTAACAGCAACTCCTGAGCAGCTTGGTCTAGAAGGCCACTTTAGTCGCTTGAAGTTACTAGATCCAGATAGGTTCTTTTCATATATTGATTTTGTTAAAGAGCATGAAGGCTTCGAGCACTTTGCTAGTATTGTAAGAAAAATTGAATCTGATACAGAGCTAGACGTTGAAGAGAGAGAGCTTTTAGCGTCTGTTGATATCGACGCGAATAAAGATAAAGAAGAAATCATTACAGATCTCTTAGACAGACATGGTACTGGACGTATTTATATTAGAAATACTAGAGAGAGAATGAGAGAGGTTTTTGACTTCTTTCCAAAGAGAATTCTCAATGAAGCCATTATTGATTTAGATAATAAGACTGATAATTTAGATGTTAATATTTTCAGATCAAAAGCATTTTGGTTACTCGAAAAGCTTGAAGATTTAAAAGGTGATAAAGCACTCCTTATCTGTAAGTCTAAGGCAAAGGTTCTAGCTCTAGAGAAATTTATTAGAGAAAATGCTGTTAGTACAAATACTGCCGTATTTCATTCAGACTTAACTCTAATGGCGAGAGACAGGCAAGCGGCTTACTTTGCTGAACCTCAAGGAGCTCAAATCTTACTTTGTACTGAAATTGGTTCAGAGGGGAGAAACTTTGAGTTTGCATCAAACTTAATTCTCTTTGATCTTCCATCTAATCCTGATTACCTAGAGCAAAGAATTGGGCGTCTAGATAGAATAGGGCAAAAGAGAGATATTCAGATTCATGTTCCACTTGTTGAAAACTCAAGTGAGCATCTTCTCTTTAGATGGTATCAAGAAGGTTTTAATGCATTTACAGACTCTGCTAAATGCGGAGGAACTTTATTTAGAAAGTATAAAGAAAGTGTAGAAGATATAGAGAATGTAGATATTGAAGAGCTAATCTCAAGTACTCAAAAAGAGTATAAGCTTGTTACTAAAGAGTTAGAAGAGGGGCGTGATGTCTTAATTGAAAAGAACTCTTATAAAGAAAGTGTAGCTTTTAAAATTAGATCTGAGATAAGAGAGATTGATAACTCAAGAGAGCTTAGAAACTACCTAGATTCAGTCTTTCATCATTTAGGTGTTGATTCTGATGATATTAATGAAGATACTCTCTTTTTAATACCTACAGATAATATGCTTCTTCCTCATTTTCCAGAACTAGATAAAGAAGGAAAAACTTATACCTTTAATCGATTAATGGCCCTTGAGAGGGAAGAATTTGGCTTCCTAACTTGGGACCATCCAATGGTTCAAGGAATTAGTGATCTCATTATTAGTGAGGGACTAGGATCATATAGTGTGGCCAAAAGAAGAGAGTCTAAAGGGAATAAAATATTCTTTGAATTCTTCTTTGTTTTTGAAACAGTTCACAATCAAGAGCTTGAGTCGAGTAAGTACTTTCCTCCAAAAATTATAAGGGTGCTCCTTGATAATAAAGGTGAAGACTTTTCTTCAAAATGGGATAAGAGCTTCCTTGACTCTAAAGTTAATGGAGCAAGCAAAGAAGATATCGTAAAAGTGTCTAAGTTTCCTAAAGCAGGTATCTCCAAAATTATCACTTCTGCAAACAATATTGCTTCAAATATTGCTCTATCAGAAAAAGAGAACTTTAAAGAAAACCTAATTCAATCTATATCAACTGATGTAGCAAGGTTAACTTACTTAAAGACTATAAACTCTGCAGTTAAAGATGAAGAGCTACAGTGGTTAGAGATGAAGAGGGATGAACTACTCCTAATTTTAGAGCAGTCTAGTGTTAGGCTTGATAGCTTTAGAGTTATTCTTTAGATCCAAACTTCTTTAAGTCATTCTTTGTAAAACACTCACTAATTCTCACTCCATGAGCAGCGGTGAGTTTATCTAAACTTGCACCTAGAATTAATTGATTTAGGGCCTTCTTACATCGAGACTGAGTGTAATGCAAGTTGTATTGCATACAGTAGTTATCAAATTTATATGATTCTGTTTGATAGCCTTTGAATTTCTTTATAGAGAGATCTTCGCATTCATTTTTTGTGTAATCTGTTTTACTACAAGAGAGTAGTAAGAATGGGATTGAAATTAATAATAGATATTTAAAGTTCAAGTAAACCTTCTTCTGTTAAAACTTCTTTTAGCTTATTTAATAAATCAAGTTCAAAATTTCCCATCTGATCAATAAGAATTTCTTTGATTGCTTGCTTCGGTGTTAAGTCTGTAGTGATGATTGTTTTATCATAAATATTCACAAGTGAGATAATGTACTCACTAAGAGAAAGCTTTGTTTTTTTATTTGGTCCATACCCAGACTTTAATTCTTCATGATTTGTAATGAGCTCCATTGTGTTTTGATTCACGTAGGGCTTTTCAATGAGAATAGATATAGAGTCTTGCACGTGAGCGTTATAAGCAGTTAACTCTTCCTTGGTAAAGTCTTTACGATTCTTACTAAAAAGATTTCTAGTTTCTTCACTCAACTGCATTAAACCTATATCGTGAAGGAGTCCAGCGACAGCTAGTTCATCAAGTTGTTCTTCAGAGAGTTTCATTTTTTGACCAAGTTTTGTAGCAAGGGCACTGACATTGAGTGAGTGTTTTACTATGAGCTCATGTTTTTCAACTGACTTACCAAAAAGCTCTTTCATGGCATCCGGATTTTCTGAGATACACTGTCTAAGTGTTCTTGCTGCGTTTTCTGTCATTTTATATGAAGATTCACTACTTGGGTCCTGCTGCATTCTTTCAATTGCAGACCCGCATGCTCCCTCTACAATATTAACTTTCTCTTCTGTTGTCGCCGTAGAAGAAGACATTGTATCTTGTAGTAGTGCATCTAGAAAACTTTGATAATTTAATTCATCTTTTTCATCGATATAAAATTTTGCTATTTTTTGTTTTTTTAATTTCTTATATTTTTCTTCTTCTATTTCAGAACCAACCTGCGCGTAGGTGATGTACTGCTCCTTAAAGTGAATAAAAAGCGTAAATGTCAATTTACGATTTGGTTTGATTGTACTTATTCTTAGAGGAGTGTAGGCCATATATATTCTCAGTCGTTTTGGTTTCCTATATTTTATGAATGAATTGAATAAAATGCATCAATTTTTTTATTTACCTATCTTGTTACCCGAGCAAAAGAGTTCTCTTAGGGAGTATTCTTTGTTAAAATTATAAAAAATAACTCTCTATAAATAGGTTACTAATGGACTTTTACTTTGATTTTTTATCACCTTATTCTTACCTTGCTTTTCAATGGATTAAGAAGAACAGAACTCTTCTAAAGAGCTTGAATATTGAAGTTCGATACCATCCGACTATTTTAAGTAAGCTTATTCATAGCTATGAAACAAAAGGTCCTGCCGAAATAAAAAGTAAGCGAGACTACTTATTTAAGGACTGTGTTCGTTATTCAAATATGAATAATATTGAATTCAATACACCTAAAACTCTTCCATTTAATTCTCTTTACGCGTTGAGACTTGTTCTGGCATGTGAGGAGAGTAAAAAATTTGAACTCATTGACTCAATTTTTAATAAAGGTTGGGCCAGAGGAGAGGAAATAGGTGAGGAAGAAGACCTACTAGAAGTTCTAAGAGAAATTAATCTACCTGAATCTCTTATGGAAGAGACAACTTCTAAAGAAGTCAGAAAGAAGCTTAAAGAGGTCCTACGTTCGGCAATAGATAAAGGAGTCTTTGGGCTTCCGACATTTATTCATAAAGAAGAGCTTTTCTGGGGGAATGATTCTACAAAGTATCTAGAATTATTTATTGCTAATAAAGATCCATTAGATCAGAATAAATATGAGAATTTTTTAAAAGAACATCCATTTAACTAATTGAGGGAATTATGAAATACATTTTGATTACAATGCTTACACTTTTTAGTTTAAATTCATTTGCTAAGAAAAATACTGTAGTTGTTATGGAGACATCTATGGGAAATTTAGAAATAAAGCTCTTTGATGAGTCTGCTCCAATTTCAGTAAAAAACTTCTTAACTTATGTAGATGAAAAGTTTTATGAGGGAACTGTCTTTCATAGAGTAATCGATAACTTCATGGTTCAAGGTGGAGGATTTGATATCAATCTTAAGAAAAAAGACACTCATGCAGGTATTAAAAACGAAGCGACAAATAGGATATCAAACTCCACTGGTACGATAGCAATGGCAAGAACAAATGTTGTTAACTCTGCAACTGCTCAATTCTTTATTAATGTAAATGATAATAACTTCTTAAACCATAGAGGTACTTCTGATAGTGAGTATGGGTACGCAGTATTTGGTAGTATTGTTAAAGGTATGAGTATTGTGAATAAAATGAAAAAAGTAAGCACAACTCGTAAAGGTCACTTAAGTGATGTTCCTGTAGAGAATATTATAATTAAAAAAGTTTACAGAAAAAAGTAATCTAAAAGGCCCTTCACAGGGCCTACTTTAACCACTCGTATAAATCATAGTGTTCTTTTGTCATTCCTAATTTATCATATACATTTTGAGCACTTATATTTGTCTTATCTACATAAAGTCTCAGTCCTGCCAAGTCATCGCTATTATTTACTAGGCCTTTAAGGTAGTTATACATTTCTTTAAAAACCTTCTTTCCTCTCATTTCAGAAATAACGAAGACAGAATGAATCCATAGAACATTTTGACAACGCCAATCACTCCATTCATTTACAGTTAAGAGAGAGGCGACGCATTCTCTTTTTTCATTTAAAGCAACAAAGTACTTCCCCTTGCTAGGGTCTTCAAAGACGGCTCTAACTCCTCTTTGTACTGTTGCAAGGTCTAGGTCTAGATTTTCTGTTTCTTTTGCCATTTCAACTTGAAAGGACGCAATTATGTCTAAGTGATTTTCAATATTAGCTTGTTCAATAATCATAAAAAAATATCCTGACTGTTACTTGTATCATATGTAGACTCTAGTATAATTGAAGTCGTAAGTATTTGTTAAGGTGAGAGCAGCGAGTTATGAAAGAACTAAATAAAATGTGGGAAGATAATTGGAGAACTGGTGTAATAGAGTCCTCTAAGCGTAGGTACTTATTAAAAGAAATCTATCCTAAAATTTCTTCAAATGAAGACCTTCTTAAATACTTTATTCTTGCACATATTTATAACTTATCTACATCTGAGCTACTTGATTCCGAAGTAAAACTGTTAAAGTCTTTTCAAGATGATGATTTTGATGAATCCGAACTCTATCTAATTTTTTACTTTAAAGAGTTTTTCTCAGATAAGTTCATTGAACTATTAAAGTCATCTGCTGGAGATAAGTTAATTGATAGATGGAAATTTGCTGAGTTAGGACAAGACTTTACAAGCTTTAATAAGAATCATTGGAAAACACTAAAGAAAAATCTATTGAACTTTAAAGGTGTGAAGGCCGTACTCTTTGTTAGAAAAGATCGTCAATATAAAGGACGTCTATGTCTATTAAGTGATGAGGGGAACTTGGTCACTGAAAATAATTTAGTATGGTCAGTTGAAGCGCTGGCAAAGGGGAGAGTGAATAAGAAATTCTATCTTCCAAACGGAGATACTCCTACTGGTTTCTATTCAATTGACTCTGTTATGCCAAAAGCAGATCAGCAAAATCTTTTTGGAAAGCATAGAAGGTTGAAAATAGACTTCGTATCTAAAGAAGAAATATTAAATAGCTTTGACCAAACACTGATTGAACACCACTGGTGGAAGAATGGTGTAATTGCCTATGAGCTCTCTAGATCACTTCTAAGAATTCATGGAACAGGTATGAAGAATAGAAAGTTCTATACCAAGTACTATCCGTTTGTTACAACATCCGGTTGTATTTCTATGAGAGAAGATAAGAATCAAGAAGGACAAAGAATACTACTTGATAAATTAATGGAGTGCTTAGAGCTTGCTCCCTCTATAGAAAATGAACTTGAAATTCACGGCCATCTTTGTGTAATTGAAATAGATGACCGAAGAGGGAATGTTTCTTTGAATGATATATTAGAGCTTGATTAATAGTACTCTTCTACAGGGTTAAGAGCATTTTTAATAAGAATTAACTGAGTCCTTAGGTCTTGAATTTGAATCTCCCAGTAGTGGTGCTCAGAAAATTGTGGAAAGTGAAGCTTAAAGGCCGGGTCTTCCCATCTCTTTGAAATCCAAGCACTAAAGTGTATGAATCTTAGGGTACGAAGAGACTCGATAAGCTTTAGTTGCTCTCTTGGAAAAGGTCTCATCGTCTCATAGGCCTCTAGTAGAATGGCCCTATCCTGAATTGCATATTGATCATTACCTGGAATTGCTAACCATATATCTTGAACCTCTGGTCCCATTACCATATCGTCTAAATCAATTAAATGAAAAGAAGCGTCTCCTCTTCTTATAATGTTACCTAGGTGACAGTCTCCGTGAATTCTTATGAATTTATTGTCTTTGAAGTGAGGCTCACTAATATCACAGACCTCATTTACAAGATCTCTATAGGTACTCTCTAAATGAGAAGGGATAACTTTAGAGTTAAGTAGATAATTCAAATTTTGTCTGCCATAAACTTCAGGAGTTATATGCAGTCTATGCTCGGCCTTTTTAGAGGCCCCTACAGAGTGCATTCTAGCAAGTGTACGACCAAGTATCTCAAGGTCATCTATATTCATTTCATCTGGAGCTCTTCCTCCTTTTTTAGGAAAAAGGCAGTAGAGTAGTCCAGAATTCTCATCCAAAAAGACTGTTTCTCCATTTACAACAATGGGAGCTATTACAGGTATCTCATTTTCAGCTAACTCTAATAGAAAGTCATGCTCATCTTGAATTTGATCTTTAGACCATCTTCCAGGCCTATAGAACTTTGTTATGAGAAAGTGCTCTGAAGGATTAGGTGAATCTGTATAGATTTCAATTTCGTAAACTCTATTTTCCATTGAGTTTAGAACCATCGCGCGACCGGTTGTTTTAAAGCCAAGCTTATCTACACACGAGAGAATCTTCTCAGGACTGAGTTCATAAAAAAATTGAGTCTCTTTATCACCCCAAGTATGTGTGGCCATTTCATCTCTCTTTAGTTGATCGGTTTGGTCGATTTTACCCTGAAATTAAGTACTTGTCCTTTATTAATACTCCAGCTATCGGAAAAATTGTCCTTTAAAAATAGGTGGTTATGGTAATTTGATATAATTTAGTCAACAAAACTTTTGTCATCAGGCAAGAAGCTAGGCGAATTATGACAAGTATAAAGAAAATAAAAAAGAATGATTCCACAGAATTTAATTATAAGAAGTTCAATCAAATTGATGGAAGGCATCCTTTACAAAAAGAAGTCCCTGACTCAACTGTCAATTATGCAGTTAGAACTAGAAAGGGCGGAAAGGTCTCTTTTTTTAATTTCGATCTAGCTAGAGATATGGGACTCATTTCTAAGAGTCATCCAGATGAGATGACTGATGAATTACAGGAAAAGATTCTTGAGACATTTAGCCTCGTTATCATTAATGAGTTTGATATAATTAATGAGATTGAATATCCAGAAGAAGAAATAAAACCTCATAAGTATATGGCCACTAGGTATCTTCAATTACAACATCCAAATAAACAAGGTAAGACCTCAGGGGATGGAAGAAGTATTTGGAATGGTTCTATCTCCAATAAGGGGCAGAGGTGGGATATCTCAAGCTCTGGTACAGGTGCGACATGTTTAAGTCCTGCAACTCACATCTATGGGAAATTCTGGGAAACAGGTGACCCTACAATTTCATATGGATGCGGCTATTCTGAAATTGATGAGGGAATGGGAACTTTATTTTTTAGTGAAATATTTCATAAAAACCATATTGAGACAGAGAGAGTTCTTGGAATTATAGAGTTTCAAAAAGGTATAGCTATAAATATTAGAGCTCAGAAGAATCTTTTGAGACCTTCTCATATGTTTAACTATTTAAAGCAAGGTGATTTTGAAAATCTTGAAAAAATAGTAAACTACTATATTGACCGTGAAGAGAGTAATGGTGTCTTTACTGATGTTCCAAAAACACGAGCAAAGAGATTAGATTACTTCCTAACTAAGCAATCTGAGATTTTTGCTAGTATGTCTGCCAGGCTAGAAGATGAGTATATCTTTTGTTGGCTAGATTGGGATGGAGATAACATTCTAATGAATGGTGGAATTATTGACTATGGCTCAATTCGGCAGTTCGGTCTATTTCATAGTGATTATAGGTATGATGACGTCGAAAGATACTCTACAAGTATTTTAGAGCAGCGTAATAAAGCAAAGTACACAGTTCAAACATTTGCTCAACTTGTAGACTTCTTAAAAACTGGAGAGAGAAAGTCTATTCGAAAGTTTGCAAAGTCATCTGCAGTTAAGAACTTTGATAAGGTCTTTGTTGAAAAAAAGTTAGAGAATCTTCTTTTTAAAACAGGATTTAAAAGAGTTGATGTTCAGTATTTAATAGAGAATGAGCATAAGGCGGTAGAAAAATACCTTAAAGCATTTTCTTATTTTGAGAGATCAAAGTCTAAAGAAGGTGTACACGAAGTTGCAGATGGAATAAATTGGTCCGCAATATTTTGCATGAGAGATATCTTAAGAGAGCTTCCTCAACTTCTTCTCGCAAGAGGAGGGAAGTACCTTTCATATGAAGACTTTATAGAAGTTATTAAATCTTCTTATGCTACAGAGGATGACCTTATTATGACTCCTCATAGAAGAAAAATGATTACAAGCTTTCAGAAAAATTATGAACAACTTTGT
>NZ_JBFGYP010000013.1:0-43979 GCF_041587335.1 Halobacteriovorax sp. | reverse complement strand
TTTCGTTAATAAATTCTCTGTAACAGCAGTTATCTCTTTAATCGTTGTAGCAGTTGCTATCTTTGGTATCGCTACAAAAATGAACTATGGGGTAGACTTTAGAGGTGGAGCAGAGATCCAACTTAAATTTACTGAATCGATCAATCTTGACGGTCTTCGTAAAAACCTTGCTGACGCAGGATTTAAAGGAATTGCTGCTCAAACAATCGGTGAGAGATCTCAAAATGAGTTTCTTGTAAAAGTTCAGGGAGATGAGACTAACCTTAATCAGATTACTGAAAAAGTATCTGAATCTCTTCTCGCTTCTTACGCTTCAAAAGGTGTTGAAGTTAGAAAGGTAGATATTGTTGGTCCAAAAGCTGGTGCTCAACTAAGAATCTCTGGTTTCCAAGCAATGCTTTGGGCCCTAATTGCCATTATGATCTATATTGGTCTTAGGTTTGATTTTAAGTATTCTCCAGGTGCTATTGTTGCTCTTTTTCATGATGTAACAATTATCCTAGGTGTATTTGCATTCTTTCATGTTGAGTTTACTCTGCAGACAGTTGCTGCGCTTCTAGCTGTTATTGGTTACTCAGTGAATGATACAGTTATTGTATATGATAGAGTTAGAGAGCACGAAGAGAAGGGACCTTCACTTCCTCTTTCTACTCATATTAACAATGCAGTAAATGAAACACTTTCAAGAACAATAATGACTTCACTTACAACACTTTTTGTATCAGTTGTTATGTATTTCTTTGGTGGACTAGCAATTAAGGATTTCTTCCTAGCTATTTCATTAGGTGTACTTATTGGTACATACTCATCAATTTTTGTAGCAGCTCCTGTTACTTTATTCTTTGATAGAATGAAAGGAACTGAGGAAAAGAGTGCTGCAAACGCGTAAGTTATTCCAATTTTTTATAATGCTTAATATATCCCTAGGAGTTCTACTCCTGGGGTCTATATCATCTTACTCCCAAGATAATTTCAGTGAAGATAGTGATGATCACTTAGAATCTTCTCTAGAGGACTATCGAAAAGAAAATCAAAAGCTAGTCAAAAGCATTCAAGATAACCACGGCGGTTCAAAAAGTTCTGCTCTTGGTAGTCTAGACTTAGATAAGTTGAGACCTCTTGTTAAAAACCTAAACTCTATTTATTCGAGAATGAGTTATCAAGCATCTAGAGAACAGGTAGAACAAAATATTGGTCAGTCTCCAGCTAAAGGGGTGGCAAAGACCTTTCCAAAGACTGTTGATTTTATGACGCATCTTCTACGAGACAATAGAGCACTACTTGGTCTTTTAGATATGTTTAAGGATAAGAAGAAACTCACTTACTTTCTACTCGCAAATATTTTCACTTTTATACTAGGCTTTATTTTGGCCCGAATGTCCTCTAAGAAAGGAAGTATATTTAAGAGATTATTTGGTTGGATTTTTCGAAAAACTTTTATTTTTGGCCTTAGAATTTTTATTCTTATTTTCTTTTTTGGCTCAGAGTTAGCGCCAACATTCAATATATTCCAAAATGTCTTTCTCTAATTAATCAAGAGCTGGCATACACCCAAATCTCTTATCTGATGGATCAACTGTCGTAGGGATACCTGTTTGATTGTCACCAACATTTAATTCACTAGGTCGTCTAATTGTGTATATTTTCTGTGTAGACTTTCTTATGTATGGGTTAGCCTCATCTGCAGGCCAATAAAAGTGGATTGTCTTTTGAGTGGCCGTAATTTCATCTGGTACGTAATGTTGGTTATTTTCGTAGTAGAACCAAATTTTCTTTAATAGGTTTTCTCTAATAATCATTATATCAGTAGGAGCGAGGACAGGCTCATCATCCGTATTGGTAAGAAGCTCTGCTTCTTTTACGGCCATGTACATTCCTTCAGTACTAACACCAACTACTTCTTTTAGAATATTAAATAGCTTGTCTTCACTATTATAATTTGTCTGATCTGGACAGAAGGCCCTTCCTGTTACGGAGTCAATCCATGGCACCATATAGTAACCCATATTTGGAGTATTTCCATCGATATTAGGCATATTTGGCCAAGTCAGAAGTCCGAAGATATTGATTGTTTTTGTTATTCCATAATCGTCTAGTAATCTCTGTTGAATTGTTTCATTAATATCTGATCTTGAATCCGAGTTTTGATCTGCAAAACGTACATCCGATAAATCCCAAAGTGCCATATGTTGAGGTATGAGCTCAAGTCTGTCGTATAGTGGAGAGTCATCTTCTCCATATCTCGAAACATCATGGCAGAATAGGAATGGGTCACCAGGAGCTAGTGACGGTGGACTATTATTACTAGGGAAGTAATAGTGTAGTCTAGCAGCATTCTCATAAAGATTTCCTGCATCTACTTGAGTTCCTGCTCTTGTTAAGCAAGTGTATTGTGAGATCGGCATTATCTTTAAAGGTGTCTCGTCTGATTCATCATCATCACTATATTCAATTCTTCTAATTTGAAATGATTTACTTTGAGCATTAGACCCTGAACCTTTTTCTTTTAAGGTTGCAACGTAAGTTGTATTTAATGCTAGTGAAGATATATTAGCTGAAAAGCTATTTGAGCCTGAGTTTATTTCTACTGAGAGATCACTAGTAGAATTACCATCATAGACTTCTAGGAAACAAGCTGGCCCTGTTAGGCCATCACTAATTTCATTATTACACCAATTATCAAGCGATCCTAAACCTTCATTAAGTTCAACATTGGCCCCTAATGTAGTGCTCACATAAAGAGTAGGTGTATCAGTCGTTGTTCCTGCACAATATGACTCACAGTTATTAATGATATCTGGTAGTCCTGATTTACATGCACAGAAGTCTGAATTAATAAAGATTTCATCGGTTGGCCGTACTACTGGATTATCTACACAAACTCCTGCAGAGTTGGCAATAATAGTTTGAATGTCTTCAGTAACTTCTGTTAGAAGTTCTGTAAGTTCAGTACTTGTTGGAATTGATGTTCCATCTGGACATGAAGACACACAAGTGTCTCCAGATGAGAGCCAGAATAAATCCTCTTCACATCCTAGAGCTCCTGAGGCCTGACTACTTGATGTTACAACTGGCTTTCCTTCACGACCACCACCAGATACACAAGAAGTGAATCCTGTAAGTGCTGTGAATAGTGTTAGGTAACCAATTAATCTTCTCAAGTTATATCCTTTTAGTGCTCTGATATCTCATCGACATTTAGCTTCGTTACTTGAATGCTTTCCTCTTATTATTTTAAGCTGTTAATTGTCTTTTTTCTTAGCTAATCTTTGCATTATGTGATTTCATATAGTTATATCTTTTTTTTGAGAAATAGAGATAAAAAAGAACCACAGAAAATGGGCATTACTTAGTGCTTATTATAACGAAATAACAAGACATTAGGTTTTTACAAAAAAATGATTTAAGCTATTTAGGAATTTGAAAAATTACCGATAGGTTATTTAATCATACAATAATGTAAGTTGAATGTTTCTAAAGGAGAGACGTATGACTAAGGCAGATCTAATTGCTGCAATTGAAAAGCAAGCGAATTTAACACATAAGCAAGCTGAATCAATTATTAACATTTGTTTCGATTCAATGATCAAATCTCTTTATAATGACGAGAGAATTGAGATTAGAGGATTCGGATCATTTGCAAATAGAAATTATAAAGCGTACGAGGGTAGGAATCCTAAGACTGGTAAAGTTGTGAAAGTTCCGCCTAAGAAAGTTCCTTTCTTTAAAGTTGGTAAAGAACTTAGAGAGATGGTTGACGCAGGTAAAGATAAATACGTTATTAGAGAAGCGTAATTATTATTGCTTAGACAATGCAGAACTAGCTGAAATAACGCAAGTTCTGTGTTGACATTTCTATTCGTATAAATCATTATACATTTTCAAGAACAAATGTGGTCAGATGCCAGAGTGGTCAAATGGCGCAGTTTGCAAAACTGTTGCATCATCGGTTCGAATCCGATTCTGACCTCCATTTTTAAAAAAGCCTAGGTTTATGCCTAGGCTTTTTTATTTCTATAATACACTTCAACTAAATCTTTAAATTTATCTTAAGTCTAGATCTCAAATATTGTTATTTTCTTTGAGTTAGATATAATTATTTTATAAGGATGTGTGATGAGTAAAGAACTAATAAAGCATTTAAAAAAAGATCTAATACAAATTAATTCAACAGATCATGGAAGAAGAGCATTTCTTATATCTCTACCTATTCTGTTGGCATCATGTGCTTCTGCACCTAAGCATAGAATGAGAGAGGGAGATAATACAGGTCAAGAGACTAGCCTTAGCTTTTCTGACGAAAGGGCCATGACTAACGAATACCTTCCACAAATGGAAAAAGAGTATCCAACTCTATCAAGTAACTACGCTCAGTCTTATATTAAAGACCTAGGCAAGAAAATAGTTTCCGCTAATGGCCTTGAGGGACATCCTTATAATTATAATTTTAGAGTAGTAGAATCTAAAATGGTAAATGCCTTTGCGCTACCTGCAGGAGAAGTTTTTATTACTGCTCCCTTGATTAAAATGGCAAGTAGTGAAGCTGAACTTGCTGGAGTTATTGGACACGAAGTAGGTCATATTAAAGCTAGGCATACTGCTGAAAGAATCGAGGCGCAGAAAGAATCTAAAACTAGAAATATGTTATTTGGTCTTGGTGGTGCAATTCTAGGAGGAGCTGCTGGTTATGGTCTTGGGAAAGCACTTTGTAAGAAAAATGACCGCGAATGTATAAAGAGAATAGCTCTCTATGGTGGTGCCGCTGGTGCAGGTGGAGTTCTTTTAATTCAGAAATTTGGTTTTATGGCCAACTCTAGAGAAGATGAGATGGAAGCAGATAGGATAGGTTTTAACACATCTTTGACTGCTGGCTATGATCCAAGACATATTGGTAAATTTTATGAAAAACTTTTAACAATGGAAAGGCAATACCAAGGAAATAGTAATCAATTCTCTAAAGCATTTGCTGATGCTCTAAGTACTCACCCTCCAAGTGAGCAGAGGGTGAGACAAATGAATGAAATGAGTCGTGAAGTTAGTTCACGAAAAGGTATCATTACTACGAACTCTTTTGAAAAGGTTAAAAGTTTAATTTAGGCCGCATGCTTGAGTTTGTTCTCTATTGGTCTATTTTCTTTACGTTTGATTACTCTTTGGAGTTTATATTTGAGAAGAGTTAATTTTACTCTTTGTTGTAAGTAGGTGAGGAAGTTAATTTGTCCAACCTGTATAACGTCTTCACTCTTACTATAGTCAATCCAAGTCTTGCAGAAAGCTTGGTAGATATATTTATTGGCCCTACTTAGTTTGTAGTAGTCTGTTGAAAATCCCATTTCATTTGAGTTTGATGTCATTGTAAATCGCTTTAGATCAATTTTAACATCAGAGTTACTTGGAAAATATTTTTTCATATATTCATCTTCCAACATTTTTATAGCTGCTCTATATCCTTTAGGTGTAAGTTTTATGTTCATTTTTGGAGAAGGCCAAGCATAACTCACAGAATTTGTAAAAACCTCAATTATTGAAGGAGTTGAGGTAATATTTGTAACCAATACCTTTCCATATGCTTCATAGGCCATAGTGAAGTTAGAGAGTGTTGCAAGTGACATGAAGTCTCCTCCTGGATTTCTACTAAATATTATAAGACCTGCATGCATCACGGTATAATTATTTGATTTTAAAATAGGACTGACTAGAAATCCGAAGTGAGAATCTTTGTCACTGAATAACGTAATGATGCATTCATTGTAAATTTCTCTGACTTTCTCTAGTGGTAATCCTTCTTTTAAGTAAAGGTTGTCTACGTTTTGTTTTCCTTGAATGTTTATCTCAATCATTGCTCCATACAATCGCATGAGATCTAAGTCATTAAGGTTTTTTCCTGGATTTAAATAATGCTTTGAAGTGATACTATTGTATTTATTTTCATGATACATAAGATTCTCCTAGGCTACTTTTTTAAATGTTTGTAATTTTCCAATTTCTAGATCCATATCGTATTGGTTAAAGAATATTCCTCTGTAATCTGTATGAGGCATCCCACATGCTAACTTGAAAACTTCGTTTGCCATGAGTACTCCACTAAGCCAAACCACTGGTGCTAGTGAAGGTCGCTTACATCTTTTGTAAACAATATCTTTTACATAATCTTTTGGCATGATTTCATAGGGAGAGAAGTGAGAAAATGTATAGTCCACTTCAATTTCTACGGCCTCATTACAAAGTTCTGGAGTCAGCTCTTCTAGAGGGACTCCACTTGTTGGTAGGTTTAGAAAGTCTTCCCAGTGAGGTGAGTCTGGTGTCATTACAAAAACACTAGCGTAAGGCGTTAACCATGCATCAACGATTGTAATAGATTTCTTTCTTGCTGTTCTCTCCAGGATTAAGGAGTTGTACATTTCATCCATTCCATTCACTACGTAGTCAACTCCCTCTAGTAGGCTTTCGATATTTTGTAGCGTCACTTTTTGTGGGAGAACTTTAATTTTCAGATCTGGATTAATTTTTAAAAATTCTTTTTGTAAAACTTCTACTTTGTACTGTCCTAGGGTTTCTTTGTTTGAATGGAGTTGTCTATTGAAATTTGTTTCCTCATAGATGTCATGATCAACTAGAGTAAGTTCTCCAATTCCCATTCTGACAAGAACTTCTGCGCAAACGCCTCCCATTCCTCCTGTTCCTGCAATTAAAACTTTTTTACTTTTTAAAGATTTCTGATCTTCTTTAGAAATTAAACCTAGATTTCTTGAAAACATATGATCTCCTTGGTGAAGTCATCATATATTTTTTGAGTGATCGTGAAATTATTTAAATTTGATTTTTGAATAGTTCAGAATGTTTAGGCGAATTTTTGTCTTTAATTTATTTTATTGTATTCAATTTTATAGTCTTAAATTTTTGGCTATCAAAATATAAGTTCATGATAATCTGTTTTAAAAATTAATTTGATTTCTGTTCCATGATCTTTTGGGTGTTTAGAGTATGATTTACTATTAACTATTATTTTTCCATTCATTTGTTTTGTGAAATAAGCTACTTGAGTTAGACCTATGCCAAGTCCGAGTTCACCAGAAGTTCCTTTTTCACTTTCACTTAAGTTGCTATTAAAAAAGTTTTCAACAGCAGAAGATGTCATTCCCGTCCCATTGTCTTTAACTGTAATGATTACTGCATCTTCTACTTCATCAGCACTTATGTATATGGTACCACCTTCAAAACTAAATTTAATAGAGTTTGAGAGTAGGTTTGAAAGTATAGAATTGGTAAATGTTACCTTGTTTCCTTTTAAAGTGAAGTGATTTTGCAGTGAGGATTTTATTATTACATCTAGCTTTTTCTCTTCTATTTTTTCTTGAAAGTGTCCTCTAGAATCTTTTATACATTCTAGAATATTGAAAACTTCATCTTGTAAGAAACATTTTGCCAAGTGGAAATTTTTTAAATCATTTATAACTTGATACATATTTTCTGAAGCTCGATTTAAAACTTCTTTATCTTTTTTGTTAAAGTCTTCTGATTCATTAAGTAGCTTTTCGGCCTTGAGCCTCATTATCGCGAGAGGATTATTGAGATCATGCATAATCGTTCTTAATAGAGATTCATTAAGGCGATTAGAATCTTTGAGCTCTTCATTTAGGTTCTTGAGTTCTTTATTTAGTAAGTCTTGCTCATGTTTCCCTGCATCTAGTTCACTTAATAGTTGAGCAACATTTGTTTTTGAACTAAAGAAGCGATTGAAGTATGAAAATGGATTCCAAAAACCTATTGTGTTTTTAAAATATAAGTTAATTATTGGATCAGGTGATGTTTCATCTATTGAGCTTTGCGCTGGACCAAGACCTATCATTGTTGGAAAGCCTTCAAATGCCGATGCGTAGGCCTTTGTAAAATTACTAAAGCACTTATGTCCTCTCTTCATGATTATTTTTAATTGGACATGACCACTTTTTACTTTCTTGTATTCAAAAGTTAGATTCTTGTAGAATAACTTTGCTACACAAGCACAAAAAAACCAGTAAATACCTTCAGTTCTTATTGTTGAGGCACAAATCTTTTTTAAGACTGAGAGATCATCATTATCTACTCCAGTTATTTTTAAACTGGTTAGCGTTTTCTCTTCGCCTACGGTGTCAAAAGTATTGTTTGTGATTGTTTCAAAATCTTTCCAGGTGATTTTACCTTTAGGGTTAGATATTTCCTCAAAGGTTAATGAAGTACCGCTCACTAAGACGCAAGGGTCCACGTTGTGCTCTTTTAATGTTTCGATATACGCAGTAAGCGTAGCATTAGATACTTCCATTACTATATTTATATCAATTTATTTACATAGCAAGTAGTCATTTGTACTAAATACAGTATATTCTTTACAAAATATTTCAATAACTTGGCCATATAAGGTAAGTTTTCTTTCATGTTCTGGAAAAATAAAAAAATTAATGAATTCAGCTCTGAAGAGTGGGAATCTCTATGTGATGGTTGTGGAAAGTGCTGTCTCGTCAAATTAGAGGATCCTGATACTTTTGAAGTTGCATACACTGCTTGTGCTTGTTCCTTATTAGATATTGAGAAAGTTAAATGTAAGCAGTATTCTTCTCGTTTCTTAGTCGTTCCTGAATGTCTAAAAATCACTCCAGAAAATATTAATAGTCTCGAATATCTCCCGTCAACTTGTGCCTATAAGCTAGTCTCAAAAGGTAAGGACCTACCAGAGTGGCATCACTTAGTAAGTGGAGATACAGAGTTGGTTCACTCTCTTGGTAAGTCTGTAATGGATTGGTGTGTTCCTGTTGAGAATGTTCCAGAAGATGACTGGGTCGATTTGATAGTTGATATTGAAGATTAAGTTTAAAATGCTATTTGTATAAGTGTAATAAATCATTTTATAATTAAAGAAAAATGGATTTTTTATGCTTAATAAATTAATAATTACGTTATCTCTTCTTTACTGTTCACACTCATTTTCTTCAGAGTCTATAGGCTTCTATTCCAATGGGTCCCTTAATAATTCAGCTTCTATTGATGACTATAATGGTCACTTTGAAAAACTCTTTAGAAATAGAAAAAGGCTCTATGCTACAGACTACTTGTTAGACTTTGTATCCGAGTTTACTTATAGCTTCTATGTAAAGAACCCCTCAATTGAAAAGTTTCAAATTGGAGATATATCTGCTGTACGTGGAGGGAAGGTTTCACGTCACAGCTCTCATCAAAATGGTCTCGATATTGATATTGTTTATCTGAGAACAAATAAGTTGGGACAGGATATTGATAACCCTGAGTGGGCAGAATACTTTGTAAAGTCTGGTGTTGTTTCTAAAAACTTTGATACTAAAAAGAACTGGGAATTATTCAAATCTATAGTAAGTAGAGGTGATGTTGGTCGTATATTTGTTGATCAAGCAATTAAGAAAAAATTCTGTAGTTTATATGGGTCATCTCCAACTAGTATTGAAAAAGAAACTCTCAGAAGGCTTAGACCTGCTAAATATCATCTTACACATTTTCATCTCAGACTAAAATGTCATCCTGATCACGTAAGGTGCAAACCTCAAGCAGATCCTGCTAATTCTACAGGTTGTTATAATTTAAATGTAGAAATGCTATAGGAGTGGAGGTGCTTTTTGTTTTGAGAAGTATTTCTCAATTCCAAGCGAAACGGCATTAGCATAGTCTTCTTGAAACTTCTTTGAGATCATCTTTCTAAGCTCTCTAGTATTAGAGATGAATCCTACTTCTAATAAAATCGATGGCCTTTTACTTAGCGCCATTACATAGAATATTGCTGGTTTTACACCGCGGTCTGTAATTTTATATTTTTTTGAGACTTTTGTGCTAATTTCATTGTGTACTAGCTTGGCCATCTTTCTTGAGCTAGGAGCAGTTCTATCAATAACTAAATCGGCTAAGATCTTATTGATTATCACTTGTTCACCTTTAGTATTTTTATTCTCTACCATTTCAATTTTTTTCACAGCTGCATTGTCATGATTATCTAAATAGAAAGTTTCCAGGCCATGAGAGTACTTAGATGTTGAAGCATTTATATGGATTGAGATGAAGATGTCTGCTTTTATTTTATCTGCAAGCTCTGCACGTTCCTCTAGAGTTACGGTTCTGTCCAAGCTTCTAGTTAGATAGGTTGAGAAATTTTTAGAGAGACGTTTATGAATAATTTTAGCGATAGATAGAGCAATGTCTTTTTCACATATTACTTTTAAAGTCTTTCCTTTCCAGAGTTTACCTTTTGCTCCACAGTCTTCACCACCATGCCCTGGATCAACAAGAATTGATTGAGCAGTAGGGGAGTTTTGTAAAAATAAAAATAAAATAAGGGTAGAAATTAACTTCATTAGCTATATTCTAATTTATTAACAAGCGTGATGCAAATACGAAAACTGTTAAATTACTTAAGTTCTTTCAAGTTTTCGTACCAGGCCCAGCCCTTGGCAGTACTATTGTTTATAAGGTCAGTGTATTCAACATTAATCCATCCACCTTTCTTATCTAATTTAGTTAAGATTTGGTTTGGGGAGATTGTTTTTATGATCTCTGACTTTGGAGAGTTTGATGCTCTCATATTTACAAATTTTAAAGTCACAAACTTTGATAGCTTAACTATCTTCTTTAATTCTTTTTTGATTACAGGCGTTGGGGCTACTGCAATTGGTTGTTCCTCTGTAAAAGACATTTTTCCTAGTACGAGTCCAAAAACAATACAAATTCCCATTACGACATAGAGGTAAGATCTTTTCTCTTTTAGAGAATCGAATATATTCTTTGAGAGCTCATTATTTATATCTTGGTCGAGTTTATTCATCTCTTCAAATTGAGTAAGCTCTTCAAGTTTACTTTGAATGGTCTGAAGTTGTGTAGGTAAGTCTGTCAGCTTTTCGAGAGAGGCCGTCAATTTCTCGTTTTTCTCTCTTTCTATTCTCAAGAACTCATTGTTGATCATCATATCGGATGGGTAGAATTCTGTTGTGACTTGTTGAATTTGAGTCTTGGTTTCTGATATAGGGGAACCAAGTTTATTGGAGAGTAAGCTCGATAGTCCTTTTGAAGGTTTATCAAATGTATTACTTTTTATAATAGATGAAAGTGACTTTCCACCTAGTGGCTTTTCTTCTATGGTCTCTTTTACCATATCCTCAATATTGTCTTTCATAACGTCCCTGTTACCAAAAGTTTAGTGTGTGAGAATAAATTGTAAACACTTAGATTTACATTGGCAATCTTTTTGGTCGGATAATAAGTGCCGCCCGCTCTCCAACTTTTACATTTGGATTTGGGAATATGACTCTTTGTTCGCTTCCTTTTGCATATATTTTTTCTGTGTTGTCACTAGAGATTAGTTCTCCGTCTTTAAACGTAGAAAAATTTGGGAGAGTATTGTCGAATGTGAAGTCAAATGAATCATCATTTTTTATAACTTCAATATTGATTTCAAAGAGCTTTAGTTTTGAGATCTTCTCATTCTTTTTATATTTACCCTCAAGGATTTGTCTTAGGGTGTTTTCAATATCCTTAAAAGACTCTCTGTTGTTTTCGCCAAATCTCTGGACTTTCCCAAGCTCTAGTGTGAAAGAGCTTGCCCCATATTTCATACTTGAATGGTAGGAGAATGTTGTCGCTTTACTATTACTAAAGACCACTGCGTCTATGCCAGAATCTTCTAGAAAACCTAGTTGTTCTATATCTATATCTCTACCTGGAGTGAATGGATAAATGGCAAACTTTTGTAACTCTGATGGCTTTATTGCTGTGTGTAGGTCATAGTGAATTTTACTGCTTTTATCATCAAAGAAGTTATCCATGACTTCAATGATTTCTTTTGCTCTAAGGACATCATAGTTATCTTCTTTAGAACTTAAATCTCTCGCAAAGAGACGGTTGAGGTTTTCACTGCAAAATCTCTTTTCTAGATTCATGGCCCTTGGGTTACCAATAATAAAAAGTGTATGTTCAACACATTCTAGCTTAGCATTTGTTATGTCAGATATAATATCGTTGATAATTTCAATCGGGCCTGTTTCGTTTCCATGTATTCCACAACTATATACAACCTGCTTTGCTGAAGTGGTGTTTGGAATAAATTCAATCAGGCCCGTACCTAATACTTTAAGAACACCATTATTTAAGCTCTTCCATATAAATGGTTCTTTTGTTGATGTTTCGTGCTCTCTAGTCCATGTGAGAAAATCAGTTTCCATTATCTAATCCTAAATTTTTGTCCAAAAAATGGAGCTATGAATTCATTCTTCTTTATTCCAAACTCAGTAAGTGCTGATTCCAACTCTTCTGTAGGCATATTAATTCCTTCATCAGTCAATTTGAAGGTTCCAAAATGCATTCCGATTGTTAACTTAGAATTCAAATCTAAGTGCGCCATTACACTGTCTCTAGGGTTTAGGTGCTGCTCTTTCATAAACCACCTTGGTTCATATGCACCAATAGGTAAGAGAGAGATATCCATCTTTCCATATGCTTTGTATTGTTTTTGAAAGTGATCGGAGTATCCAGTATCACTTGCAAAATATATTCTCTTGTCGGCCTCAATTATAAAAGAGCCCCATAGGGTTTCATTTCTATCAAATAGGCCTCTTGCAGACCAATGCTGGCAAGGTACAAATCTATAGACTATCTCATCTTTTTTGACAGTCTGGTGCCAGTCTAAGCTAATAACATCCTCTATTCCATTTTCATTTAACAGCTTCTCTACGCCTAGTCCTACAATGAAAGTTGGAGAATGAGTTTTATTCAACTTTACTAAAGTCTCTATATCTAGATGGTCGTAGTGGTTGTGCCCTATTAAAATTACATCTATTGGTGGCAAATCGCTTAGCTTTACAGCAGGTTTTCTAACTCTCTTTGGACCCATAAAGCTTAATGGTGATGCTCTATCGCTCCAGATTGGGTCAGTGAGGATGTTGATATTTTTGTTTTGTATTAGAAAAGTTGAATGGTTAATGAATGTGATATGTGTTTCATTAGAAACTCTTTTCTTATCTATTTTAACTTGTTTTACTGGAATAGATTTAGGCCAGGGAGTACTTTTTCCAAAGAATTTCCACTTAAGTAAATCAGTGAACGATTTATCGATATTTTTAGACTTATATTGAAAGACATCACCATTGAAGTTCTTACTTTTCAATGTCTGAACAGAGTGGTTGCTTGTACATGCAACTAAAAATAAAATAGATAATAAAAATAGGTATTTCAAATTTAACATTCCCCCTAAGCTATGGGGAAATATAACTTATTATTATAGTATTAGTCTATGAAGAAGGCCTACCCTGGGCACCATTGAAACCATTCACTGGGATCATTTTCCTTAATCTTTAGACACATTGTTGCAGACCAACTTGGCCTCTTAGGCTTATTCATTAATTTAAGACCTGATTCTTTCAATGTTTGGGCGGCTTTCTTTGTATTACATTTTTTACAACAGGTTACTATATTCTTCCAATTTGTTTTTCCACCTTTACTGATTGGGATTACATGATCAAAAGTTAATTCCTTAAAAGCAAAAGGTTTGGTGCAGTACTGGCATGTGTAGTTATCCCTTAAGTAGACATTTAATCGAGTGAATTTAACATGTCTTTGGGTGTTGTGTCGGTTAAAGAGGCGTAAGATTTTGGGCAGGCTGAAGCTTTGTGTTGTGGACCGAATTAGCTTGTCGTCGTATTCAGTGACGACTTCGGCCCGACCGGTGAGCAATAGAATCATGGCCTTCTGCCAGTTAATGATTCGCACCGGGAAAAAGGTACTATCTAAGAGCAAGGTTCGCATGGTTTAAACTCCTTGGAGATCCATTACTCTCTAATTTTATCATAATTTTTGTTTAAAAAACAAATAAGGAAAAATAATATCTTCTGACATTCTAAGTAGTTGTAAAGCTTCTCTATTAGAGGCTTAAGCCTATCTTACTTGTCAGTTTTTTCCATGCTTTTTGACCTAAAGTCGCTGGATCTATGGCCAAGTGGTAGATGGACTTTTCATTTCTTGTGGGCCGTGAGCTTATTTCTACAAATTTACAATTCTTCGAGTTTTCACATAATGTTTGCGTTGAATAAAAGTCTATCAGCTCATCTCTCTTATCCATAAGAATGAGCTTTGATATAGAGTCTTTATATTCTAATTGTTTCTCTATTTCATACATGGCCTTATAGGCCTTGAGTCCGGTATTTGGTTTTGCCCTATATTCTACAAAGTTTCCACTTGGAAGACTAAATTCAAAACCAACTTTAAATAATATGTTTATAAAGGATGTGTACCATCTAGTTTTGAATGCTGGAGCAATATAGGTAACACTCTTGAATGGAGCGTTGAACTTTTCTATTGAATTTTGAATGACTACAGCGCCTAAAGAATATCCAAGAGCATACATTGGCACTTTTAATTCTTTAGAATTTAAATAAGCTTGGCACAATGGTAGATAGAAGTCTTTTATCCATCTATCTTTATTTACCTGGTCCCATTTCGAGTTCTCTGTGTGTCCTGTGAGTTTTACATATAGAGGTGATAGACTTTGTGACTTATAGTAATTTCCTAGAGTCTCCATCTTCTCTGGACTTAAATTTAATCCATGTACAATTAAGACAATTCCCTTAGTATCTTCGTCAAAAATGACTTTACGTGTAGCGTTGTTACAATTTAACGCTAAGCTATCAAGAGATAATATAAAAGATAAGATGATAAATATTTTTTTCATCTAAGTATCTTACCATTTCTATCATCGTTTGTACTTTGAAAAAAATCAATCTAACATATTTATAACTTTAAATAAGGAGATCTTCATGAAGTCACTACTGAGCACGGTAGCTCTATTACTTCTTTCATTTTCAGCACAAGCACAAACAGGCCTAAAAGTAGGAGACCGTCTTGAGAACCATAGACTTAGAGGTCAGATTCATCTTACTTGTTACGAAAGAGGCGAGAGAGCTTCTGTATACGTGAACTGCTCTGACAGTTACTTAACACCTTCAATCAGATCTAAGTTCACATATGACTCTGGTATTGAAGCTGACAAAGTTACTTTAACTTACACAAACACTAGTGGAAAAACTAAGACAAAGTCTTCAAAAATCAAAGGTAACGAGAGTAGAGAGAATTTTAATCTTTGGATTTGGACTCTTACTCAAAGACCTTTACTTAAGGCCGGAGAAAATACTATCGACTATAAGCTAACTAATGATGGTAGTACTGTAGAGACTGGATCTTTTGATGTCCTAGTTGAGACTCAAGCTGTGCGTACTTGTGGTTATAGATCATATAGATCATCTCGTTTAAGTGATTGTCGTAATGCAAGCTACGTTTGCGGTCAATACTTTAGAGACATGAACTACTGCAACTAATCTTTTCTTTATATGGGTCATGTTACATAACCATGACCCATCTTATGGAGCTTCCTTTGAAATCAATATTATTTTCAATCCTTTTTACACTTTCTCTACATTCTTATGGAGATGTTATTTTTCATAATATCGCTAAGGGAAAGCACCATAAAGGTGGTGAGATTAAGATTGAGGCCTTGGAGGCCAATAGTGATTCTTTCGTCGCGCATATTAGTTATAAAATTAAAAAGAAAATATACATTCCAATAGGTAGTAACAAGTTAAAAGGGAGTGTTAAACAAAGCTTACCTACAACTTTTTCTGAAAAAGAAGGTTATGACTATCTTCAATCAATTGGCAGTCTAAAGGTGAAAAAGGCCACTGTTAAGTTCATTAAAAGAGAGAGTATTGGGAGCTATTATGACTCTTATAAAATCCAGATTCTTCCAGATAATGGTAAGTGGAAAGGTTACCTTTGGTATCACCCAAGCGTTAATGGAGTAGGTTGGCTAAAGAGTGAGTTAACTCTTTTAGATATTCCAGTTCTAGGTGATTACGGACTATCTAGCTTTATCCAGTAGAGGAGGTAGTGTTCAATTATCTGATAACTAGTAATACTTCTGTCTAATTATTATACACTCTTCTCGAGATTCTCTATTCAAGTTCCTATAATTACATTCAAGTTCTTGGCATATTATTTGATAATAGATAAGTGAGAATTTATAACTGCTAATATATATACAGGAGAACTTGCAATGAAAAAAATATTACTAGCTTCAACAACTTTGGCCTTACTATCTGTTCCATCTTTCGCCGCCACACAGGGCACATTATTACTTCAAGGGGAAATCGATCAGGTTCTTTCGTTAACAGTGTCTGCTGAGACAGGTGTAAATGACAGCTTAGACTTAGTCGCAGGAGAGTCAGCGACTAAAGTTGCTGCGGTTTCTGAACAATCAAACTCTAATACTGGTTATAAAATATTTTTAAAAACACAAAATGCAGGGCTATTAAAAAATGGAGAACTTGATTCTGTTGCTTACTCCCTTACTTACGATGGTGACGCTGTATCAAGCTTATCTACTAATAATGTTGAAGTTAAATCTGTTTCTACGGGTGGTGTTTACAGTCATGATAGTGACGTAGACATTACATTAACTGGAAGTGGCTCAGCTGCGGCATTAACTCAAGGCACTTACTCAGATACTGTCACTTTTACGATCCAAGCTAACTAATTGATTATACGCATTACTTGATTTTAACGATCAAGTAATGCTCTTTTTGACCGATAATGCTCTTAGGAGTATTTCGTGAAAAAACTGATTTCTATATATTCTTTATTCTTTTACTCTGTATTCTCAGTGGCCTCTACAACGGGCTCTCTTCAATTATCTTCTAAAATTGGTGTAAATATAGATTACCGAATTGATGAAAATAATAACGTAAGAATCATTTCTAATGCTCCCTACAAGAAAAATATCAGACCTTACTTTTTTAAATCTAAAAATATTGAATCATCTAGTTCTAGTGATTCTTCCTATAAAGTTCTAGAAATAGCAGCTAATTAAAAAATCAACTAGTCCCTAGTCATTGTACATTTTGATACCTTTTCATCCATTTTGACACCAAAAGGTACAAAAAATGCCTCCCTGTTTTTGGCATATAGTTTGTATATACTATAAATAACTATTCTATATGGGAGAATTATGAAAAAATTATTTATTGCGTCAACTTTAACTCTAATGTCAGCCAGCTCGTTTGCAGCAACTCAAGGGACTCTTCTTCTTCAAGGAACAATTGATCAAGTTCTTTCTCTTTCAGTTACTCCTGAGAGTGGCGTTAATAATAGTCTAGATTTAACTTCAACTGAAACTGATCTAAAAGTTGCAGAAGTTTCTGAAGAAACAAACTCAAATACTGGATATAAAATCTTAGTTAGAACAGCAAATGGTGGGCTACTTAAAAACGGTTCACTTGATGAAGTGTCTTACACAATGAAATATGATGGAACTGCAGTTACTCTAGCTCAGTCAGATACTGAAGTTAAAAACGAATCAACTGGTGGTGTATATAGCTATGCTAGTGACGTTGAAATTTCTTACACTGGTCAATCTGCAGCAAGCCTTACTCAAGGTACTTACTCGGATACTGTTACTTTCACAATCCAAGCAAACTAAAAAAAAATAAGGGCCTTTTTATAGGCCCTTGTATTAATTATTATTGAGTCTTCTTATTTCACGAGCTATCATTATAAAGTGAAAAAACTAACTATATTATTTCTATTTTTAATACTGTCCAATGCCAGCGCTTTTAAGCTCATGCCAATGAGTTATACAATCGAAGCATCTAACAAGACTAAGACAGCTCTATTCACCGTTTTTAATGATTCTGATGATCCAATTGCTATTCAATTAGAAATGAGACAAAGAAATATGAATTCTGATGGAAGTGAAGTTCAACCTGAAACAGATGATTTTTTAATCTTTCCAGACCAACTTGTATTAGGTCCAAAAAAGAAACGTGTAATCAAAGTGAGATGGCTTAAAGGCAATATTGATAAAGTTGAAAAATCTTTCCGTTTAATTGCAGAGCAACTCCCAATTGATGTAACTAAAAAGAAAAATAGTAAAACAGATATAAAAATCCTTCTCCGTTATGTTGCGGCCTTATACGTCGCTCCTAAAGATGGTAAGTCAAACTTATCTGTTATAAGTGCAAAGACTAAAAAGGATCTATCGAGAATTGTCTTTTATTTAGAAAACAGCGGAAATGTTCACCAAGTTTTACTTAAGCCAAGTCTGAAAGTTATTCAGGAAGGTCAAACCTTTCAAGTTGATAACCTTGAAGGTATACGTGGAGAGAATATTCTCGCTCAAACTAAGAGGTATTTTTCATTCGTACCACCTAAGGGCATCAACGTACAAAAACCATATAAGATTGAATTTGTGAATGATGATTAAATTCTTCTTAATTATTTCTTTATTTTGTTTTGCTAGTTACTCTAGTGCTCAAACTGAATCTGAAATATTTTCTAAGCTATTTAAATCAAAATCACGATGGGTGCCTACTTCATTTATATTAAATAATAATGAAGTTGGTGAGGCCCCTGTTAAATTTACATCTAATAAGCCTGTATCAATTTTAAATTCAAAAAAAATATTTTCTGAATTTGTTCGAGAAGAAGTTATATTTACTGACTCTGAGATGACTTTGAATGCTCTAAAAGATTTAGGTGTTGAGCTTGTTTTAAATGAAGAGAAGTTTTATATTGAAGTTTATCTAAAACCTGAGATTATTAAAGAGAAAACGACTAGCTTTGACTTTGAGTATAGGCCCCAGTGGGTAAGCGAAGTTACTGAGCCTAGTAAATTCTCTTTTTACTCTAATCTTTATTATTATCGTCCTTACTTTCACAATATGAAAAGAGATAACTCTGGAGAGTTAGATGTTCTTCCAAATGTAAACTTTAAAGGTTTTGTTTTAGAGTCTTCTCATACATATAAAGATAGTGACTTTATTCGTAACAACACTAGGCTTCTTTATGACTTTCAAAAAAGAACTACTAGGTTATCTATAGGTGATAGCACAACTCCATCGACTGACTATTTATCAGGTATCAGTATTTTAGGGGTTAGTTATGGAAAAGATTTTTCATTAAGACCCTATGATACAACAGTTCCTAGAGGGAAGGCTGAGTTTGATCTAAGAGAGTCTTCAACGGTTAGAGTTTTTGTTAACGGAACATTAATTAATGTTTTAAAGCTAAAAGCTGGGACTCATAAGTTAGAAGATCTCCCTCTTATTCAAGGTCTTAACGAAATTAAACTAGTCATTGAGACCGACTTAGGAAGAGTAGATGAAATCGTTATTCCGGCCGCTTTCAGCCAAGATTTATTAAAAGTAGGACTTTCTGATTTTTATTATGGAGTAGGGAAAAAGAGTCAAATCATTAATGAAGAAAGAGAATACATAGACAGCGAATATATTTATACTGGTTACTATAGAAGAGGGATGACCGATAATCTTACCTTGGGAGCTTTCTTTCAAGCAGATAATGAAGCACAGCTTTTGGGGGCTGACCAAGTTCTGTCTACAAAGTTTGGTCAAATCAAAACACAGCAATCTAGTGTGAACTCAAGAAGTGGTCTTGGATTTTCTTTAAAAGGTGAGTACTTCTTTTTGGATCAGCGATTTATAGGCGTTGCTGCTTCAGGCCACCTTTTTGGTATTGAGCACAGAAATAGTAAATTCTTACTAATAGACCAAGTCAATTCTCTTGGATACAGCAAAAATATTTTAAGCTATGCCTTTAATAAAAATATCTATGGATACAGTTATAGAATTGGTGGTCAGTTCGACCATAACCAGGGCAGAAGTAATACTTGGGCCCTGACTGGAAGTTTGGGGAAAACATTTAAGAGAAGATTCAATATAAATACCGTTTCAACTTATCGAACTTTAACTAACGGTAGTAATAGTTTTGAGATTTCAGCATACTTTAGTTGGTTCCTACCTGAGCGCGGGCATAACCTTTACGGTAGTTACAATTCATTAAGTAAAACATCTCAGGCATCTCTTCAGAAAATAAAGACTCAAAGTGATGATTCACTATCGTACCAATTTACAGCTCGAAATTCAGATCAACAAAAGTCCTTAGAGTTTGATTCACGTTATGATCATGAGAGATTTGAATTGGGTCTAAGGCACTCCCAAGAAAAATCTATAGGAAATTCTGATGGGTGGAATTCTTATGAAGGAAGCTTTAAGTTTGGAACTGCTGTGGCCTATGCAGATAATAGATTTAGCTTTGGGAAACCTATTTCAGATTCTTTTGCTATTCTCTCTCGTGACGAAAACTTAGAAGATGAAACAATTCTTATCAATAGCAGTGGTGAACAGGTCGCAGATAGTTCTCTATTTGATAATATTTTATTATCTAAGATACAACCATATCGTTATTACAAAGTAAGTGCAGATGGAGCACTTCTTAGAGATGGTTTATCTATTGATGTTTCTGACTTTGCACTATTACCTACTTATAAATCAGGTTCTCATATTGCTTTAAAATCTAAAGGCGCTATGTCTGTATTTGGTAGCCTGACTCTTCCTGATTCAATACCCGTTAAACTTTTAACCTTTGATATTTTAAATAATAAAGGGGAAGTTGTTTATGGTAGCTTCACTAATCGTAAGGGGAGAATCCTTATTGAGGGACTAGAATCGGGGACTTATTCAGTAAAACTTAATGTTAAAGATGAGATATACTTAGGAAGTTTTAACTTACCTGAGGGTTCTCTTGGATTCATTGATATTGGCAACATTCATTTAACTAAGGTTAAAAAATGAGAATTTTAATACTCTTTTTCATATTCTTTTCTTCAAGTATTTTTGGTGCTAATTGTCCTGTCTATATTAGTGCAGGAAATGTTGATTTCTCTCAAGTTAATGTCGATCAAAGTGTTGCTCTGGATATTCACATATATCGCTTCTCAACTTCTAATCAGTGTAAGAATTACGACTTAGGTATAACCTCAGGTAGTGCAAACTCATATTCACGAAAGCTATATAATGGAGCAAATACTTTAAACTATAATATATATAAAGACGACTCCACATCTACAGCTCTGCGCAGTTTGAATGATGCTCAAAATAATAGTCAAAGAATTCGTTTTCAAATGAACTCTTGGTACACAAAGCTTACTGTTTATGTACGTCTACCTTATTGGGGAAACTCTACAGTATTGCAGAATGGGCTTTATACTGACACTACTCAAATTCAAGTTTACCCAAGAGGGAATAATAGTGGGGGAGGCTCTAGAAATTTAACCACAAATTTAAATGTCCAGTCAGATATTAATATTTCTCTTGTAGGACGAGGGGGACAATACGATGAAAATCAAACATCTTACTCTCTCGATTTTGGAACTATGAGCGCTGGTAAAGTTAGAAGTTTTGATTTGATTGTTAAATCTAATACGGGCTATAGAATTAACGTCTCTAGTGAGTATGACGGTAGCCTGGCACACAATGACCAATCAAACTATAAGGTTGGCTACAACTTTGGTGTAAATGGCTCTGATATGAGCCTAGTTGGCTCTAAGAGCTCTCCCAAGCAAATATACTCATCCAACTCTGCAAGCCAGAATGGCCAAGTTATTGAGGTGGATATAACTCTATTAAACACATCTGGTAAGCTATCAGGTAGTTATACTGATTATATTTATTTTACAGCTATAAGTAATTAAGGACTTAGCTGTTTTTCTATATTTTTAATTGTTATTTATGGTGTATTATAGACTATCTCATTAGAATTTCAGGAGTAATCCATGAGAAGTGTGCTTGTTTTATTTGGTAGTGAAAGTGATGAATATATATATACTGATATTCTAGAATATTTAAAACCTAACTTTAAGGTTAATTTCAAGGTCCTCTCTGTTCATCGTGACTCCAGCAAAATTTTAGAACTCTTAAAAGAAGATGACTTTGACTTCGTATTAGCTGGGGCGGGGCTGGGAGCAGCACTTCCTGGATTTTGTGCTGCACATACTGAGAAGCCTGTCTTTGGTATTCCCGTGCCCAATTGTTTTGGTGGGCTAGATGCATTTCTCTCTATTATTCAAATGCCATTTGAAGTACCTGTAGGGGCCTTGTCACCAAAGTCTATCTCATCTTTATCTTCTCTCTTAGATGAAGTTGATTCTAAAAAATCTAGAGTTGTAAATATTGTTCTAAGTCCAGATATTGAAAATCATGAGTACGCTAACCAAGAATACTCTCTTCTTGCAGACTACGCTCTTACACTAGGAATAGAGATTAAACGTTCATCATCAGTTGATGAAGAGCTTATGAATATTATTCTTGTCCATACAGATGATAGTCATAAAGTCTCAAATAATGCCCTATATGTTCCTTTACTTACAAAAAGTGAAAAAAATAGTCCGGCCTTTAGTATTCGTTTATTAAATTTAATCGATTATGGAGGGGTTTGGTTTGGGGTGAATAGTCCTAGAAATGCCTTAAAGTTTTTAAATAAACTTTTATAGAGTTATCTCTAGTAGCTCAGTTAATAATCTGAGCTATTTTTTTCTAATCTCAAAGCATACGTGAATTTTATTATCTTTAAAGTCTTCTGGAATAGTTGAGGGAGTAATATCTTTTACGTTATATAGCTCTGAAATTTCTTGATCTAATTTAAAGCCACGTTTGTTATTTGAAAATATAAGTAATCCATCATCTACAAGAGCGTTCATACATCCAGAAATAAGCTCTTTTTGATCTCTTTCAATATCTAAAGTGTTATCCATTTTTTTTGAATTACTAAATGTTGGTGGATCTAGAAAAATTAAATCGAACTTATCGTCTTTGAGCTCTTTTAGATATGTAAAGACATCAGATCTTATAAAAGAATGTTCTGATAAATTTAAATCATTGGCCTGAAAGTTATCCTTACTCCATTGAAGATAGGTGTTAGACATATCAACGTTTGTTGTCTTGGCCCCCGCAATAGCAGCATGTACCGAAACCATACTGGTGTATGAAAATAGATTTAACATTTTCTTATTGGCCGCTAACTTTTCCATTTTTAAACGCATTGGTCTATGGTCAAGAAATAATCCAGTGTCTAGATAATCGTGGAGATTTACTAAGGCCTTGGCAGGTCCTTCCTGTACTAAGAACCTATTCTTTGTTGAATCAAGCTTTTCATATTTTTGTTCTTTTGTTTGAATGATTCTTTTTTTGATGATGATTTTTTCAGAACTGATATTGAACAGCTCTGTAAGTGCTTCGATCATCTGATCGTAGTTTTCCGGTTTATCAGCATCGATTTTTTCAATGCGTCTGTCGTAGACTAAAACTTTTTCTTTGTAGACATCAATAAGATAGGGATACTGAGGTATCTCTTTGTCATAGAGTCTATATGACTCTAGATTATTTCTCTTGGCCCACTTTCTTTTATGTTTTAGGTTTTTATTTAATTTATTTTTAATTTCATTCATATGTTATTCAATGTATGGAGAGGGGAGATGATCCCCTCTGATAATTATAGAACAGGATAAATCTGGTAAGCATGATTGATTAAATGCTCGGCCCACTCATACTCTCTTAGTATCACAGGAGCATTTAAGTGAGTTTCTTCACCTGTATTGTTTAGGTCGTAGTCATACAGAGGCATAGAAGGGTCTGAGTAGATTGAGTCTCTTACGTAGAAAACGCCCTTGTCTCTACATCCACCACTTTCTGCGAGAGAATCACTTACTTGCTTTCCTCTTCTTCTGAAGTTCTTTGCTTTTCTTAATAGTTTATTTTTTTCTTTTTCCGTCTTCGCAACGTTTGCTTCTTCTACAATCTCATCTGCTCTTGAGTTCATTCGTTGATCGTAAGTTCCTACAAAAGGACATCCTTCTGTACTTGCTGTGTCGTTGAAGCCAACTATCATATTTGCATGCCAGTAGCCTACGTGATTATAGATTGCAAGAACTGGTGCATTTCGCTTTTTGATCATATCTTTTATTCTTTGTACGATATCTTTTGGAGCAGTTGTAACATTCCATCTATTTTCAGATGGGTCTTTAAATATAACTTCTCTTTCGAATTTAGGAAGTTTCACCATCGGTGCTATTAAGTCATCATATAAACTAATCCAGCTATATGAAATACTGTAGAAAGCTCTCTCTTCATTTGGAATTGCAGGAACTCTCTTTCCATCTACTCTCTTATACCAGCCTTTCGTGTATCTATAGTCTTCATTTCTATAGATTTTTCCTCTCTTATTAAGAGCGTAGATCATATCGGTTGGCCAATACTCTAAGTCGTCATCAAGACCTTCTTTTGAGAGGTTCATAAAGTATCTCTCAGAAAGATCCTTGTCCTGAATATTAGTAATTTGTGGATTAAGTTTTGAGTACCACCACTCAACAGTTCCAGTGCTACTCATAAATAAACAGCTTCCTGCATTCTCTTGATCTGGAGCAGGTAGGACGTGTTTTAATAGGTCGTTATAGCCACCCTCATATGAGATGTTATTTGGAGCTATTGCCTCAGTATAAACGGGAGTTATTCCTTCACTCTTTGTATTTGGGTATTTTGCCCCAGTAACTAATCGCGAGTCATGATAATTAGACGCCAGTAGAGGTATAGAGAATAAAAACAATATTAATACTTTAGACAAATCTTACTCCTTTTGTGTGGTTAGAAATATTAGGATCTTAGAAGATAGTTGTCCCTATGCAGTGAGTTGCTCAATACGAGATATCAGTAGTTTAGGCTAATTAAAAATATAATAACTAAAGTAAAAAGCTCGGTCATCCGTATAGACGTAGGAATAGATACTACATTCACTAAAATATATTTGGTAGTGAGAGACCAAAGAAGGGGATTTAATGAAACGATGGGATATAAAGTTTCAAAAGGTAATAGGCGTTTTTTGTCTGGGTGCTTTAATGCAAGCTCAGCCTTTCGCGAATGATATTACTAATAAATATAACTCTGATACAAATAAAGAACAGAAACAAGTCTTTGGCGGATTAGTTAAGTTAGGTGATATTTTAGTAAATGAAGTGGGTCTATCAAACTCTTTAACAAAGTTTGGAATTAGAGGTAATAGCGCAACTGAAATTAATAGCTATGTAAATAACTCTATAAGAGCTCTTTACGGAATCGATGGCACCAGACCTTCGGCTAATCAACTAAAGAAAATTATTAAAAATATAAATGCAAAAACTAATAAAGATAAGAGATATAAGGCCTATCTCTTAGACCTTCTATCAAAGCCTGATAACAGTATTTCTGAAGCCGACCTTGTTAAGGCCATAAACTCTTTAATTTATCTCGCAAATAGGCACGGACGAAATAGTTCGGCAGTTCTTGCGTGTACGGCCTGTGTTAGTGAGACTTTAAGCTCTAGAGGTTTTGAGTTTACATTAGAGATTTTAAGTAACTCGAGATCTAAACAAGTTCTTTCTAAGATGCTTCCTTCTGAGCCAAGAAGTTTAACTAACTTTATAAATGTTCGACTCAACAAGTTCAAGATAGGAGATCTATCTAGAGCTGGTGACTTAGTGTTACCAGAAGATGAGAAGGCCCTCGGTTTATTTTTAGGTCTAAAAGAAATTGGTACGTCTGATCAAAAAGATTTAATTAAATCAATAGAAGCTGTTTCTAAAAATAAGTCTGGAAAAGTAAATATTTTTAATAAGAAAAACCCTCACAAGTTATGGAGGCTTTTTAGTGAAGATATATCTGACAGTGAAGTTGTTGGATGGACAAAGCTTTTAAAAGAAGTTGCAACAGTATCAAAAGGTAAAGTCAGTAAAAAAGAAACCTTTTTTGAAATCCTTGAGAAACGAGCAAAGGATAGTCCTGAATTACAGGATCGTGTTCAAATTCTAAAAAATAAGAATTGTTTTTTTCAATAGAAGATTAATTTAAGGATAGATATATGAAAAATAATAAAAAAAATAAAATTATATGGAAGCAACTCCCAGCAAATTTAGCAATGATGTCATTGCTATATAATTGCTCTGGAGTAAGTAATGGTCCAAGGTATATTGCAGACGAAAGTAGTTCTCCAAAATCTGCTTATGACATGTGGGGACTTCTTCAGCAGGGTGCAACTCAATATAGGGCCAATGCCGTTCAGGTTGGTGGTGAGAATATTGATGGCTTCGATGCAGGTGTCACTTTTGGTGCTGAAAAAGAAGCTTCATCTGGTTTAATTACAAGAATATTAGGACCAAATGGAGGAGAGTTCTCCAGATATATTGAAAGTTTACCAGACGAAAAACGAAAGGAATTTATTTCTAATTTCTTAAGTAATTACATCAAAAATGCAAATGGTTATAGAACTTATCTAACAGATGAGGGAGTAAAAGTTGACCTTGCAAGTGATGTTAAAGATGTCGATGGAGTTTCTAAAGTTATAGACTTAGATCAATTTAAAGGAATTGACTATAGTACAGCAGAACTAAGTGTTCTCGACGCAAAGTTTTCTAAATTTATGGAGATGACAGAAGACAGACCTATGTCATTTATAAAGCCATCTATTAGAATGAAACTCTTTAAGGCCAAGTTACCAGGTCTTGAAGGGACAAGTTTTCCACAAAACTATAGATTATATACTCCAAACTTTGGTCTACCTCAAAAGTATATCGAAGACTCTCATGCCCACCACGGTGGAAGAGGCGGAGGATGGGAGCTAGGCTTTACTCCTCAAAATAGTTACGCAGAATTTGAAGAGATGGTTGCGTGGTTTAGAAAGTCTCTTAAGAATGCAGGACAAATCTTTCAGTCTCCTGGACATCAACGTATGGTCTTTCATGCTCATCCAGAATTACCTGAAGCTAAGCTCGCCGAACTTTATCGTGGTATTCAGGCCCTCATCATTATTGATGGAATTAAAGGGGGAACTGGAATTGAAAAGGCAAACTATAAAGGCGTTCAAAGTGATAGTGATTTAGAAAGTCTAAGAACCGCTAGAGGAGTAATTAGATTAGAAGGTGCTAGATGGAAAGAGGGAACTCACGGCGTTGAATTTCGTGCAGGGACTAAAGATATAAAGCTAGCAAGGTTTTATCAAACTGTCTTAGCTGCAAGAGTTTCTTCAAATGACTTTAGTGGGCTAAGTAACATTGGAGACTGGAGCCTTTGGAATGGTAGAGTGCCTAGTGCATCCACTCTAGCTTCAAGACATAGTATCTCTGAAGAGACCGCTGAAAAAGCACTTGCAAATATTCAAGCTGGTAGTCTCAAGTATGAATTTACTTTACCTCTTTGGGATTGGACTGACGCAAATAATCCAATAATAAAAGAAAATAAGAGAGCAATTATTAATTCTCTTTCTAAAGAATTCTTTGAGCAAGTTGCAGAGCTAAACCCTGAATCTCCACAAATTGAGTCTGAGGTAAGAAACCTACTTAAATCTTGGACAAAGATGACTAGACTCTCTGATGAATTCAGAAGGTATTTACAGCCTAAGCGTGGCCTTAATATGGCACAAGATCTTCTAGAGTTTCGCCTTCCAGAAGATGGTAGAAGATTCGTATCAAATATTGTTGATGTGAATGACATCGATCTGGGGATAGAGTACTCAGGTAAAATGCCGATGATGGTCAACGCGGAATTCTCAACAGAGAGAATGGCAGATAATAAACGTGCATGGATTCAAACTTATGGTGACCTTACAGAAAGAGAGAGAGAAGCTGTAATTAAAAATGTTGCAGAAGATCTACATAGATCACTTGGTGGTGACGGAGTTGCAACAAAGATTGAAGACGGTGGGGGACATGGTCACGGTCTTGAGCTATCGTATGAAATTCGCGATCCAAAAAATAGAAAGTGGATTGTTGAATGGGATGGTATAGGTCGTACATATACTCCAAATGGAGATGTCATTGATGGTTCTGCTCGTGGCGGATCTATTGAGCTTGTGACACCAAAATTTACTCCTCAAGTTGAAGATATTTCTGCAGTATATGAAGCTTTTGAAAAGAATAATATCTTACCAAACCTATTGTCTGGTGGAGGACATGTAAATATTGACTTAGCCGCTTTTGAAGGAAAACCAAAAGAGCTCGCAAGATTTTTAACTATATTCCACGAGAATAGATCAATCATGTCTCTCATGTTTCAACATGTGAACAGAGTGAAGACTTCAGAGCCTATTGCAATTTCAGATACTCTTAAAAATGAGTTAAAGAACTTCAATGGTAGTGAAGATGATTTAAAGAAACTTCTCTACAATGAAGAGTACTTCAATACTCGTTATGGGCGAAAGTCTAGATACTTACAGTTAGATATGTCTGCATATTTTCAAGATGTAATTCCTGAAGAGTTTATTACTGGTGATTTTGATATTGCAAACCCAGTTGTGCCTTGGAGAAGACAATTTAGAGTTGATCCAAGAATTAGAAAGGCCGAATTTAGAATGTTTAATGCTCCAAGGGATACGGCGGAGTCTGCGCTTCAAATTAGGCTTGTAAAGGCAATGTTATCTAAAGCATTGAATGAAGATGATGAGTTGGCAGGAAAAGTACAAAATACTTCTCATACTGACTATTTAGCTACTCCTGACAAGGCCTACAGTGACCTTGAGAAGCTTTGTGCTCAACTAGGATTGGAAGTAGATGACTTTAAACCTGTTGTTGCTGAGGGGCTATCTGAGACTGATCTAGCCACTAGATCTATTTTCTTTGAGCCATTTGATCTAAAGATGAAAGTTCACCCAAAACAAGTCGGTTGGGGTGAAGCAGTCAGACCAAGAGAAGTACCTATTGGATCTGATGGGAGAGTTTGGGAGCCTAGCGCTGTTGATGAGCTTAATACTATGACTCATCAGTTTAGAATAGAGGCCGCAGAGGCAGGTCAACGAAGAAGAGAGGGGATAGTTCCAGATAGAATCGTGCCTGGCCAGTTTAGAAGAACTGATAGCTGTGTAGATGCAATTGGACCACTTCTCTAAAAGTAAATATTAAATCTATAATGTTATGGTCCCTAGAGATAGGGGCCTTTTTTTTGAAATCAGAAAATACTTACGAATATTAACGAATTCTTATTGTATTCTTTTAAGTCTCTAGTTTCTTTTGAATTGTCCTCTAAAATTGTCAATTTTTTTTACATATAAACCTTACTCAGTTTTCTGTTTAATCTCCACTTTTTCTGTATTACTGGCAAACTAGTCCTTATAAATAATATCGTTGTTAACTGAGGAGAAAATATGAAAAAGTTATTAATTGGACTACTTATGCTTGGAACTACATCAGCTTTAGCCTGTGACTTTCAAGGTGATAAAAGTGATCTCGTAAAGTCTTCTAATATAAAGTGTAATAGAATTTCTAATACAGCTACAATAGAAAACCCAAAGGTTGAAATAGACGGAGAATTCTTCAACATTACAGCAGTTTATGTTAACGATAGATCTCACTATATATCTAACTATTCACAGGATAAATTATGTAAGTTGTTCGGTTTTACTGAAAGTCGTGGTGTAGAGCATAAAAAGCTTTATTCTTACTTTAATGATGCTTACTCTTTTGATCATGATGGTTTATATGATCAGTCGTATTATCATGCTCCAATTTCAAGTATTAAATGTCATTAATACTTTTGATGTAAGTTATAATGGAGGTCTTTCTAGGCCTCCTGTATCTACTACTCTTTAGAATTTTTCTTGCCTTAATTTCTTTGTAAGACCTTTTGATTTCTTTTCTTTAATACGTTTTTCTTGAGAAGATCTTGTAGGTTTTGTTTTAACTCTTACTTTTTTAAACTCTTTTGCCTTACTAATCAGTTTCATAAGCTTTCTAAGGCATTCATCTTTATTGAGCTTTTGTGTTCGATGTAAGCTGGAAGTGATAATAACACTACCACCTTCTTTAATTGAGTTTGGATACTTAAGTTTGAAGTTTTCTTTCTCTCGGTAGGTAAGAAGTTTTGAATCGTAGATATTCCAAGAAAGGTTTGCTTTTGTATTTAGCTTATTAACATTCTGGCCTCCTTTTCCGGACGCCCTTGAGAATGTGAATTGTACTTCTTTTTCTAGTAATTCAATCATTATGGAAGAAAGTATTCACCAACACCATAGAGCCCATTCTGTTCAAATGGGAAGATGATGGAGTTGTTGGTAGGATTATAGTCCATTTTTAAACCACGGCAGTAAAGATTTGATATTGGCCAACTCATAAGTCCAAGGTCTGTATTAGTTGTAATATTATGTTTGTATATTTTACCAGAATAGCAGTAGTAAAGTACATCTGTTCCAGACTCATTTAACCATAATGCAGACTCGTCGATATTTCTAGCTGTTTGAGCTAACTTAACCGCATTTCCACCTGGTGTAATTGACCAAACATGTCTATCCACTCTATATTTACCAGCAAGTATCCACCTATTATTTACAGAATCCCACCATGTATTTGATCCCCATGAATCATAGTAGGGAACCTTACAAGAGGCTGCAGAACTTCCCGAAGTACATATTCCACTGTAACCACCAGTATATGTTTCAGTACCGTTTGTCCCTGCAAGATGAGCTTGTGTAAAGGAACTAGTTGAGTCATAGGTCTTGAGTGCAAAATCCTCCCAATGAATATCTGGTGAGTTATACCTCATTCTAGACATCAATATTTTACCATCCCCAAATCCAATAGGAAGTCCGTGACTTTGGTTTCCGGATGTTGAACCATTAATATTCAAGCCAGTTACACCATCTCCATCCCAAAAATTTGTGGCACCAGAGCCAATTATTCTTTCCCATAGATTTGTAGATCTATTAAGTCTAACAATATCACCGTTACCACCTCTACGTACCATAACATTTCCATTTGTTTTATCAACTACCCAGTATGAACCAGTATAGAAGGGCTGCGTTTTAGGGTCAGATGTAAAGTTTTGATAGCCATAGTTACCGTTTCCAGCGATAATATTAATATTTCCCTCAATAGTAAATTCTTTATAATAATAAGAAAGAGGGTCCGCTGTTATGATTTTTCCATTATCTAATCTTGCAACTGTATTTATATTTGAAAATCGTGCGTTAAGAGCATTAATATTGTCTCCGTAGGCCGGGTGCTGACCAAATAGCGTTACAACTTTTCCATCAGAGTCTACAGTTCTAATTTGACCTGCATCAATGAAATAAAATTTACCATTGGCCGTAACAAAGAAATCTTGAATATCCATATTACAAGAGAGCGCAGCAGTTCCATCGTCACATCTTCCTCTTGTTCCACTTCCTAGGACTTTAGTATATGTACCATCCCAGTTATTTCTCATAATATAGTTTCTATCGATTGTCTTATATTGATTTCCGTCCATACCTGTTATTGGAAAATATCTATAATATCTGTAACCATCATAATAAAGATCATTTCTTGCTACAAAAGTTTCAGGATCTAGGTAAGCATTTGTATACCTATCATTATAATCATTACAAGTTCCGTAGCTATCTTCATGATATGTCTGAACCATTGCTCCAGTTAACTGAGAGTTCGTTGGATTGAAGGCAAGACCGAAATGTGAAATTCGACATTCTAATATATTTTGAGAGTTGTTTAATGCATCTCCTGTTCCTGTTACATATTTAGATGTAACTTGACCAGTTGCTGATTTAAATATTCTTAATCTATAGTTTGCTGCATTCCAGTTCTTTATTCCATAATCAGACATAAAGTAGATATCACCATTTGGTGTTGCAAAGAATGGAATATTTCTCGCTGACCAAGAATTTGTTGAGTGGTTATATATCTGTACATCTAGTGGATTTGAAACTGTGTCAGCTGTATTTGAGCCTCCGCCAATAATTGTTTCAATTGTTGGTGTTGCTTCATTTAGATTTACTCTTCGTATTCTATTTCTATCTAGAATTAATAATCTATTTTGGAAGTCTAGAGCAATTTTAATAGCGTAGTTAATTGTTGCATTCGTTGCAGCGCCACCATCACCTGAGCTTGTTCCTGTTTTACTGATGAAAACTTTTTGCTTCCCGTCTTGAGGGTCAACAATAAGTATTCCTCTTTTATAGTCATTAAAGTATACAGTACCATTTTCAGTTACGACTAGAGATCCTGGATCAGCTTCTGATCCATTCTTTCTAGTAAAGAACATTGCTGAAAGTGCTGATCCTCCAAGTCCAGATTCAGTATTACCTGCAATAATTTTAATCGTATCTGAGTTTAGTGGATTAGAGATAGATTGAGCACTGAGGTCAGTAGTGTCTGTTACTTTAACTCTTATCTTGTAAGAGTCGTTATAAGGTGAGCCTCCTGTCCATTTAAAACAACCTTCGTTTGTTTCTAGAGTATATCCAGTACAGCCATGATTAGTATTAGCATCTAGTGATTCAGCTCCAGAGATAAGAGTGAAGTTAATCTCATCTTGTGAGTAGTAAATTGAAATAGCACCAGTTGGAAAAGCAGAGTTGTCAGTAACTTTGTATCTAATGAATACATCTGAACCTGCTGGAACTGATGACTGAGCTCTAGTTGGAGGATTCGGTGTACTTGGTGTATTTGCCGCTATAACATCAGCAATTGATGGAGGCTCTCCTGGGTCATATATTCTTGTTAATTTATCCTGAGCGTTTGTTCCAACTCCAGCATTTGATAGAGTTGAAATATTTGTCGCTTCATCTTTAACCCATGCGTATACAGGTATTGAAACATTTGAGTTCCATCCTAGGAGGTGATAGTAGTTTCCATTTAAGTTTAAATTCTGCGTTACAGGTAATCCAATTGATGGGTCATTAACTGCTACCCAACATTGATCATCCACTAGAGGAGCGACTGTATCATCACTCTTTATACATATATGTGATATCCCCACTTGAGAATTTTGACTTGTTGCTGTCATACTCATAGGAATATTAGGATTCTTTGTTGGATTACTCGCTGATGTTGATAGTACGCTTATTGTAGGTATATCAGTTTCTCTTATCCACGTTCCTGAAACTGTCGTTGTATTAGACATGGCATTTGTCTGTGCAAAGTTATATGTTCTAGTCGCATCTGCTGTTTCGCTACTAGATACCCATGACCATGATCCAGAAGAGCATGATGTTGTAGTTGTTTCACTTCCTGTTATGTTAATTGTTAATCCAGCTTCACAGTTACCATTAAATGTTTGTGTATCTACATTAGTTTTATATGAGTTCTCAGCAATTGTAAGTGCCGGACCTGTTGTATCTCTTGTCCAGGCAATTGTTATATCAGAAGTATTTCCTGCTGGATCACTTTGAGTAAGAACAAAATTTCTCGTTCCATCTGTAGAATACGTTGGTGTAGTCCACGACCAGTTAGTAGAAGAACAACCAATTGTTGAGCTATCATCTCCTGTGATCACAATTGAGTTTGTTCCTTCACATGACCCAGAAAATGTGAGTGAGTCATGGTTTGTTGTTTCTGTAATCGTTCCACCAGCACTGGCCGTAAATGGACTAGTTGCTTCAAAACTTGGTGGGGTAGCGTCTCTATCCCATGATAATGATAAAGATGTAGATGTATTTCCGGCACCGTCAGTCTGAACTAAAGAGTAAGAATAGTTTCCGTCTACCGTTTTTGGTGATGGTGTCCAAGTCCATGTTCCTGACGAACATGCAAATGAAGTTGTTTCGTCTCCAGTTACTGAGATTGTATACGTTCCTTCACAAGTACCACTCCATTGATTTGGAGTATTATTCTTCGTAAAGTCTGGAGAAACTCCTCCTGTTTTAGCTAGTGATGGTGCTACTTCATCTCTAATTAAATTCCTTGAATCTGATGTAGTATTTCCTGCTACATCTGTTTGAGAAGTGATTATATTTTTTGTACCATCTCCGTTGGAGAAATTTATTAATTGAGAAAATGTTCCCCCAGAACAGGCAATATCAAAACTTGTTTGGATATCCCCACTGAAGTTTACGTTTGTACCAGTTTCACAGTTTCCGGTAATTGTAGCACTTGATGTGTGATAACTTCCATCTGCTGGAGATGTCACAGTAAGAGCTGGGGGAGTTGAATCTACATCAAAATCCACAGAAGTGACTGTTCCAAGGTTACCTGCTAAGTCTGTAAAATCAATTTTAAATTTAGCATTTGATATATCTAAACTTGGAGTCGTCCAAGAGAAGTTGAAAGGAGTACTTGATAATGATCCATTACTCGATGCTTTTGTTCCAATTGTTGACCATGAAGAGCCATTATAGAATGAGACAGTATAGTCAAGAGCAGTACTTGAGTTTGTTTCCGTTGTTGTCCAGTTTAGAGTATTACTACTTCCTCCCTTTAGTGCTACTGGATCTACAGCAGCAATCGATGGGAGAACAGTGTCGTAAGTAATGTTAATGTTTGTAGAAGTGTTTGAGACGTTACCGTTGCTGTCTTTAGACCATGCTTTTACTCCATGAATTCCCTGTGAAGTGTCTGCAAGTGTAAAGGTTAGAGCTGAAGCTGTTGTTGTACACGATTGCCAACCAGCTGCTCCTGCTGTCGGTTGAGTTCCTTCATTGAAGAATATCGAAGGAGTATCTGTACAGCTACTTGCTGTAAATGTTGTTGCTGTTGAGTTTGTATATAGTGATGAAGAGAGCGCAATTGCTGGAGCGGCAGGTGCTGTTTTATCAGTAACTGTAATCGTTACAGTTTCTACTGAAGCAGCATCAATTGTTCCATCATTCGCTATAAATGTAAAAGTGTCAGTTCCATCAAAGTTTGCATTGGCATCGTAGTCACATGTTAGATCAGGTCCATAGCTTCCAGTTGTAATACAAGAGGATAGAGTTCCATTTGATGGGGCCGATACTATTTTATAACTTAGAGTATCACCATCTACGTCCGTTCCATTAGACAAAGTAAGTGATAGAGTTACATTATCATCTGTGGAGAAACTTTGATTAGAGGCCATTACTGGTTTATCGTTAATTGAGTTCACTGTTATTGAAACAGTCGTATTTGCGACAGAGTCTAGGGCACCATCATTTACTTTATAAGTAAATGAATCAGCTCCATTGTAATTTGTGTTTGGTGTATATGTACAAGATTGAGCTGTACAATTAACTACTCCATTTGAAGCATTTGTTACAATGACGTAAGTCAAAGAGTCTCCGTCAACGTCACTTCCAGAGTTTAGTGTGAAGTTATCCACTGTGTCTTCATTTGTTGATATTGATTGGTTTGCTGCTTTTACTGGAGCATCATTAACCGGGCTTACTGTTATTGTTACAGTATTAGTTGTTGAATCTAGTGATCCGTCATTCACTTTATATGTGAAAGAGTCTGTTCCATTAAAATTTAATGATGGAGTATAGTCACAGGCCCTAGATGTTCCGCCTGTACAAGATAAAGTTCCATTTGAAGCTGTAGAAACTACGATATATGAAAGTGTGTCATTTTCTGTATCTGCGCCGGCCGTAAGGTTAAAGTTTAATAATGTGTCTTCTAGAGTATTCACACTTTGGGTTGAAGCAAGTGTTGGAGCATCATTTACTGCTGTGATATTTACTGTCACTGTACTTGTTGTAGAGTCAAGAGCTCCATCATTAACTTTATATGTGAATGTTGTAGTTCCATTATAATTTGCTGCAGGGGTATATGTACAGGCCCTAGATGTTCCTCCTGTACATGATAAGTTTCCAGATGCTGGATTGGCAACGATGATATAGCTAATAGAGTCACCATCTATATCTGACCCTGCCGTTAAGTTAAAGTTATATGCAGTATCTTCATTTGTTGTAATAGACTGAGTGGCGGCAAGAGTTGGTGCATCGTTTACAGGAGTTACTGTAATTGAAACGGTTGAAGATGTTCCTGATTCAAGTGATCCATCATAAGCTCTATAAGTAAACGAATCTGATCCATTAAAGTTAGAACTTGGACTGTAATCACATATTATATCAGTATTCCATGTCGTAGTATTAGTACAATTTGTTAAAGTTCCACTTGTAGGATTTGTTGTAATCTTATATTGAATTAATCCTGTCGCAGTTTCTTGGTCAGTGGCACCGTTAAGTGTTACTGAATAGCTAGTATCTTCATTTGTAGTAAATGATTGATCTGCTAGCATCACAGGAGCGTCGTTAACTGCATTAATTGTAATTGTAACAGTTGCTGTATTAGAATCTAGTGCACCATCATTTACTTTATAAGTGAAAGTTCTAGTCCCATTTTCATTTGGAGCAGGAGTGTAGTCACAATTTCTAGATGTTCCGCCAGTACAACTAAGTGTTCCATCTGACGGGGGAGCTACTATAGAATATGTAAGAGTCGCTGAATCAATATCAGAGCCACTATTTAAGTTAAAATTAATTAATGTGTCTTCATTTGTTGAAATGGCCTGAGTTGCTGCAACAGTTGGTGCATCGTTGATTGGGTTAACTGTTATATTTACTGTAGAAGATGAAGAAGATTCAAGTGCTCCATCATAGGCCTTATAGGTAAAAGAGTCTGATCCATTAAAATCAGCACTTGGTGTATAGTCACAAATGATATCCGTACTCCATGAAGAAGTGTCAGTACAATTTGTTAAAGTTCCATTTGCTGGCGCCAATGTTATTTTATATTGAATTGAACCTGTCGCAGTTTCTTGATCAGTCGCTCCATTTAGGGTTAAAGAGTAGCTTGTGTCTTCATCTGTAGTAAAGGATTGATCAGCAAGCATAACGGGAACATCATTTATTGCATTTATAGTAATTGTTGCAGTTGAAATATTTGAATCGAGAGTTCCATCATTAACTTTATATGTAAAAGTTCTCGTTCCGTTCTCATTGGGAGCAGGAGTATATGAACAATCTCTAGAATTTCCTCCTGTACACGAAAGGGTTCCATCAGATGGGTTTGTTACTATGATATATGTTAATGTATCATTTTCAATATCTGATCCCGCATTTAGAGAGAAGTTTAATAATACATCCTCATCAGTTGTAAGAGATTGAGTTGAGGCCAATGTTGGTGCGTCATTGATTGATGTTACAGTGATTGATACAGTCGAAGAGGCAACAGACTCTAGAGCACCATCATACGCTTTGTATGTAAATGAGTCAGATCCGTTAAAGTTTGCTGTAGGGTTATAATCACAAGTAATATCCGTATTCCATGTAGTAGTATTAGTACAGTTTGTGAGGGTACCATTTGTAGGGGCCGCAGTAATTTTATACTGAATTGAGCCCGTTGCTGTCTCTTGGTCAGTCGCTCCATTTAGTGTCACTGAATAAGATGTGTCTTCATCTGTTGTAAAAGACTGGTCGGCCACCATTGCTGGAGCGTCGTTTACTGAGTTGATTGTTATCGTAACAGTTGCTGTATTAGAATCTAGTGCGCCATCATTTACTTTATAAGTGAAAGTTCTTGTTCCATCAACATTTGCAGCAGGCGTGTAGTCACAATTTCTAGAAGTTCCACCAGTACACGAAAGAGTTCCATCTGAAGGAAGAGCCACTACAGAATATGTAAGAGTCGCTGAATCAATATCAGAGCCACTATTTAGATTGAAATTAACTAGAGTGTCTTCATTCGTAGATACGGCCTGAGTTGAAGCTACCGTTGGTGCATCATTGATTGCATTTATAGTAAATGAAATTGTGGCATCACTTGAAGAATCTGTAAGCCCATCATTTGCACGATAGGTAAATGAATCTGATCCATTAAAGTCAGTACCTGGTGTATATGTACAAGATAAATCAGTTCCTGGAGAACTTGTAATACAGTTTGATAATACACCATTTGATGGAGGAGTTATAACTTTGTATGTAATTGTCTGGGCCGGAATATCTACATCTGTAGCACTATCGATATTAAAGTTTATCGCTACGTCTTCGTTAGTTGTAAAACTTTGATTTGCTGCAATTTCTGGAGGGTCATTTTGCGCCGTAATATTTATGGTCACTGTGGCAGTTGTAGAATCAAGCGCGCCATCATTAACTTTATAAGTAAATGTTTCAGTTCCATTATCGTTGTTGTCTGGAGTATAGGTACAGTCTCTAGATGTACCTTCTGTACAGTTTAGTGTTCCAACTGTTGGTTGTGTGAGAATAATATAGCTTAATGTATCATTCTCAGTATCTGATCCAGCATTTAAAGAAAAGTTTAATACTGTATCTTCATCTGTTGAAACTGATTGAGTTGCTGCTAAAGTAGGGGCATCGTTCACCGAGTTTATTGTTACAGATACAGTAGATGATACAGATGATTCTAATGAACCATCATAAGCTCTATAAGTGAATGAATCTGATCCAAAAAAATCAGCATTAGGGTTATAGTCACAGATAATATCTGTGTTCCACGTAGTAGCATCAGTACAATTTGTTAAAGTACCATTTGTAGGAGCAGTCGTAATTTTATACTGAATTGAGCCCGTTGCTGTCTCTTGGTCAGTCGCTCCATTTAGTGTTACCGAATAAGATGTATCTTCATCAGTTGTAAAAGACTGGTCGGCCACCATTACAGGAGCATCGTTTACTGCATTAATTGTTATCGTAACTGTCGCTGTATTTGAATCTAGAGCGCCATCATTTACTTTATAAGTGAAGGTTCTTGTTCCATTCTCATTGGCAGCTGGAGTGTATGAGCAGTCTGTAGAAGTTCCACCTGTACAAGTGAGTGTTCCGTCAGAAGGAGGAGTTACGACTGAATAAGTAAGAGTTGCAGAATCAATATCAGTTCCACTATTTAGATTGAAATTAACTAGAGTATCTTCATCTGTAGTTACTGACTGTGTAGCCGCGACTACTGGAGCGTCATTTACTGGAGATATAGTAATTGAGACAGTTGATGAAATTGCAGATTCTAATGATCCATCATAGGCCCTATAAGTAAATGAGTCTGATCCATTAAAGTCAGCGCTTGGATTATAGTCACAAATAATATCTGTATTCCATGTCGTGGCATCAGTACAATTTGTAAGGGTTCCATTTGTAGGAGCAGTAGTTATTTTATATTGAATTGATCCAGTTGCAGTCTCAACATCAGTCGCTCCATTTAATGTCACTGAATATGATGTATCTTCATCTGTTGTAAAGGACTGGTCGGCCACCATCACTGGAGCGTCGTTTACTGCATTGATTGTTATCGTAACAGTAGCAGTATTAGAATCTAGTGCGCCATCATTGACTCTATAGGTGAAAGTTCTTGTTCCATTTTCATTGGCAGCTGGAGTGTATGAGCAGTCTGTAGAAGTTCCACCAGTACAAGTAAGTGTTCCATCTGAAGGAGGAGTTACTACTGAATAGGTAAGAGTGGCCGAATCAATATCAGAACCACTATTTAAATTAAAATTGACTAGTGTATCTTCATTTGTAGATACTGCTTGAGTTGAGGCTACCGTTGGAGCATCATTAACAGGAGATATTGTTAAGTTAACAGTAACAGTATTTGAATCTGCTGTGCCATCATTTGCTTTATACGTAAAACTATCAGATCCATTAAAATCACTACTAGGGGTATATGTACACGAACTTCCATCTACTCCGGCACAGCTTAATACACCGTTTGAAGTCGTAGAAACAACACTATGGCTCAATGTGTCTAAATCAACATCTGTTGCTGAATTTAATGTGAAATTTAAAACATTATCTTCTGGAGTTGTTTCTGTTTGACCAGATGCTAGCTCAGGAGCGTCATTAACACTATTTATCGTGAAAGATACTGTTGCCGTTGAAGTTGAGTTTGTATCACCATCATATACTTCATAAGTAAATGAGTCTGTTCCATTGAAATTTAGGTTAGGTGAGTATGTACAATCTCTATCTGTTTTATAGGTTGTATTATCTATACAGCTTGAAAGGGTACCATTTGTTGGTGATGTGATAACTTTATAAGAAAGTGTCTGAGCAGGTATATCAATATCTGAACCTGAGTTTATTGTGAAATTAAAGGTTGTATCTTCATCTGTTGTTAGAGATTGGTTACTTCCTATTATCGGAGCATCGTTTACAGGATTAACTGTTATACTCACAGTCGTAATATTCAAAGAGTCAGCTGTTCCATCGTTTACTCTATATGTGAAGCTGTCACTACCATTATAGTCAGCATTAGGAGTATAAAGACAACTCAAGTCAGTATCAGAGGCCATACAACTAGTTAATGTACCCTGAGATGTTGTTGAGACTATTGAATAAGTAAGAGTATCTCCATCTATATCACTACCAGTATTTACATTAAAGGATAGAGCCGAATCTTCATCTGTAGTTTGAGAGAAATCAGAAGGTGATACAGGAGCATTGTTTATAGAGTCGTAAGAAATATTTGAAGTTATACTGTCACTACCACAAGTCCAGTTTATTACAGCAGACTTGGCCCCTTTAGATGTCGGTGTAGGTCTTACTACTATATTGCAACTTGCTGATACTGCTAAATCATTTGAGGAGCAATCATCCGTTGTTATCTCAAACTCTGAACTATTAGCTCCACTAAGAGTTGCATTACTACAAAAATCTGCACTCGCTTGACCACTATTTGATACTGTAAAGGTTTGGTTTGAGCCGTTTGATTGATTCAGTGTATCTGCATAGGTGTGAGAGGTAGGTGATACCGATAGTATAGGTTTATTTATAGCGATGTTTGCACTTTCAAGTATCTTTGTGTTTCCAAGAGAATCTTCAAAAGTCACTCTAAAACGTGCATTAGACACAAGTATATTTGGGAGAGCATAACTTAATGTATATGTTTCATCATCAATTTCTCCAGCGACAGATGCTACATTTCCAATATTACTCCACGATGAACCATCAAAGAAATCAACCATGAAGTTTTGTGTTCCATCATTGTTTTTTTCAGTAACGTCCCATTTTATATCAATTGTTCTATCTGCTCTGTAGTTGGAGGCCAGTGAGTTAAACGCCATTGTAGGCTCTGTTGTATCAACTTCAATAGATAAGATCTTTGCTGAACTTCTATTTCCATTGATATCAATTGCCCAAATGTTTAAATCAACAATGCCATCAGTACTTTTTTGTATTGCATAGTTTAAGTTTTGTGTATTTTCAGCTGTACACGCAATATTGAAATCACTATCAGATGGGAAGTCATTGTCTTCAGTTATAGCTAGATTAGAAAAAGTCTCACAGTTAGCATAAATACCTGAAGAAACTTCTGCTCCTGTCTGTATATCTAAAATAATATTTTTATCACCAGTAGGGTTTGTAGAAGCTACATTTAAATTAAAGTTTGGTGAAACTGTTTCAAATGTATCTTCTATTGGTATTGTGTACTCTAATAAGTGATACGGATAGCTTGTATCAACATCTAGGTCTCCTGAATTCTTTTTACCAACTTTTAGAACTACACTGTAAGACGTTGGTGAGTTTGCTGAAGGTGTGAAACTCCATGAAGCATTGTTTGAAACTTTATTATCATTTAAGATCCACTCATAAGCGACTTCATAATCATTATTCCAATGGTTTGTGTTCACTGTGTAAGTATAGTTGGATTTCTCTTTAAGTGATTCATCTACATTTATAGAACTTACTTCTGGTGCAGCAGATAATAATAACTCTGGCCCATTTCCTTCAAATGTTTGTTGGAACTTTTCTTTAAGACCAAGTGATGATTCAAGTTTGGCGTAAACTTCTTCTTCGGTGTCTGTGGCCTCAGTATTTTCTTCTAGCTCTTTAGTTGCATTGTGAAGAGCATTGCTATCAATTGTATCTAAATCTAGTTCTAAACTAGATCTTATGATACTCGAAATAAGAGTTGTTGCCGGACCTAAGTTTTGACTCTCATAGAAACTTGTAATGATTCTTTGATAGTTTACACTACAGCCACTTGTTCTAAGAATATACTTGGTTGGAATTTCTACATCTAACTGAAGCTCTTCAGGGTCAAATATAAAATCTGTCGTAGATTTTAAATTTTCTTGATTAATTGGGTTATCTGCAATCACTGACATTGTGTGAGCATCAAATAATTCTATCTTAGGATTTACACAGTTTGCTGAATATGCTGAATTTATAAGTAGCGAAGAGTCTACTTTTGTAATTGATCCTATTAAAGCAGGAATACTTCCTCTTATAATTTTTGTTTTTGACGTATTTGAAGAGCCTGCACTAGACGATTCATTTGTTGTAGAGCTCTCGGTTGTTTCTTCTTTTTTAGTGCTTGACCCTGTAGCGTAGGTTACACCTTCTTTATTACTCTTTTTATTTCTATCTTTGTCGCTAGATCTATCTAGGTTGTATGTCTTACTGTCATAACCTACAAGAGGTTCCTGGTTTAATTGATCATCTATGGTTTTCTTAGTCGATTTCTTTTTATTTGTAGTACTTTTATTTTTTTTACCAATTGAAGATGTTCTCTTTTGTTTCTTACTTTTTGTTATTTTTTCTTTATTATTTTTTGTGATTTTTGAAGGGGAATTACCTGAGCTACTTACTGATCTTTTTATCAGTCTATACTTTCTCTCAAATTTCTTAGGGGCCTCTTTGCTTGTAGTATTTTTCTCAGAGTTTAAGCCCTTATTAACTACGACTCCACCTATTGCAAGAAATGCAATGACAGCTGCTCCAATAGTTAATTTATTTAGACTCATTTTATTCCCTATATGTTGTACCTAAAATATTAATCGGCATAACCTATTTTACCCTTGAATCAAAGGGGCTTAAGATTACATTAATTTTTAAGTACTTAGGGAGTCTAATCTTTAGAAGTACCTACAGTTAAGTGCCTCATTAAAGAGACACTTTTTACTGTATGTACCTGATTTTATGATTAATGAGATTTTTTGAAGTCAGATGTTGAGTAGAACTCAACTTCTTCATTCTTTTCCATAACAAGCTTAAGATCCCATTCACTTCGAACTGCAAAGCATGGACGGTTTTTATTATCGTAGACTATATTTGAACCATTCTTTTGAATAAATTGATCTTTTTGTACATCATTTTTAAACTTTAGCCATCGAACACCTACGAAACCATAGCCTTCGTATTCACCACGGACATTGTATTCACTTTCAAGTCTATGTTTCACAACTTCAAATTGAAGTACACCAACTGCTCCAAGAATTTTCTCTGGGCTTGTATGTCTTCTAAAGAGCTGTACAGTTCCTTCCTCAGAAAGTTGTTGTAGCCCTTTATCAAGTTGCTTTGCTTTCATTGGATCTTTTAGAAGAACTTTTCTAAAGATTTCAGGTGCAAAGTTTGGAATTCCAGTAAACTCTATTTTTTCACCATTTGTGAATGTATCTCCAATTTGAAATTTCCCAGTATCGTGAAGACCAATAATATCTCCTGGGTAGGCCTTCTCTGTGATTTCTCTGTCTTGTGCCTGAAACATTAGAGGAGAAGCTATCTTTATATCTTTGCCGGTCCTAACATGATGAATTTTTGTATTTCTCTCAAATACACCAGAGCAAACTCTCATGAATGCAACTCTGTCTCTGTGTTTCTTATCCATATTCGCCTGAATTTTGAAAATAAAACCTGTGAAGTTCTTCTCTGTTGGAAGAACGTCTCTAACATCAGATTTCTCATCAAATGGAGCAAGCTTCACTTCTCTTGGGGCAGGTCCAGGAGCACTGCCTGAGATCATATCTAGAGTTTCTTGAACTCCAAAGTTGTGAAGAGCTGTACCAAAGAATACTGGAGTCATAATCCCTGCTAAGAATTCTTCTTCTATAAATTCTGGCATCATTTCTGTAACCATCTCTAGGTCTTCTTCTAGCTTTTCAACTAATGCTTCTCCTACATAGCTCATTACAGCTTCTGATCTAAGATCACTTGCGTCGAGCACAGTTGCACTGTCTGGGTCATTTCCTTCGTCAAAACTTCTAATTGTTTTTGATGCAATATCATAAACACCCTTGAAGTCTACTCCACTACCTACAGGCCAAGTCATTGGAACACATTGAATTGAGCAAATTTCTTCAATATTATCAATGAGCTCAAATGGATCCATTGCATCTCTATCAAACTTATTCATAAAAGTTACAATAGGGGTGTCACGTAGGCGACAGACTTCCATTAGTTTCTGTGTCTGTGCTTCAACACCCTTTGCTGAGTCAATCATCATGAGTACAGATTCAACGGCCGTGAGAGTTCTATATGTATCTTCAGAGAAATCCTTGTGACCTGGAGTATCTAGTAAGTGCATCGCTCTTTTATTATATGGGAAGGACATAACAGAGGACGTAATTGAAATTCCTCTCTCTTTTTCCATCTCCATCCAGTCAGACTTTGCATAGTTTCCTTGC
>NZ_JBFGYP010000012.1:0-44291 GCF_041587335.1 Halobacteriovorax sp. | reverse complement strand
TGCCTAAGATGTAGGGAGTTTGAAAGTAACCTCAATTCGTTATCAGAAAAGTTCTCTAAAACTTTAATCCTTCTTAAGAATTTAGGAATAGAATTTTTATTTGATGAAAAAAGAGGGTTTGACTGCCAAAAGTATTTCAAGATAGGAATATCTAGCTTTGGAGGTAACTCTTTATTAGTCTCAATATCTTTTTCAAAGCTTTTGTTTGTCATTCTACCCTCTTAAAGTATTCCAATATCTTCTTTTTTAACCCAACCAGATAAACTGACAGGGTGATCGATATAGAACCACTCACTATCTTGCTTACCTAAAATAAACTTTAAGCCACCTGGCAATGTTGCTTTCACATCATAAACAGACGAAGGCCCTTCATATACTTTCATCTCATTTATATTAACTGCAAAAGTCTTACCTGCTAAAGCTCCTTGATGTATTCCAATTGGAAGAAAAGATAAAGCAATCAGTAGTGCAAGAGCGTACTTATTTTTAATTTGTTTAAATTTAAAAAGAAGAACAGAGAGTATCAAAAGTACCAAAGTAATACTTATGCCATATGAGATAGGTATTTGAGATACAATACCAATAAATTGATCAGATACATCATTTGACAAGGTTAGATCTATCCCTTGTATCTTCGATTTAATTACAGATAAGTTATTTAGTAAATCAGATCCAATATATCCCTTTTTCATAGCAAGCTCTAAATGGTAACGCCCCGGTCCAAGGTCACCCATCTTGGTATAAACTGTCCCAAGATTATAGTGAAAGTCGACATCGGAAAGCTGACTCTTACTCCTGAGAAGTAAATCAATCGCTTTATCAAACTTGCTATCTAAATATAGTGTCTCTAATGACTTTGATATTTCATTTATGTTAGTATTCGCCATGAGCATATTATCAACTTAGCACATTAATAATGCAAGTTGCGGTAATGTATACACTTTAAAATTTGAGGTTTTTTTATGACAATTGGTGTTTCAAACGAGGAAGTTCTAGACCTTTCTAATAAGTTATTTTCAAGTATTCTTCTTGAGCAAAAGAAGTTCATGGGTCTTAAAGGTCCAGATGCTGGAAAAGAAAATATGAATGAAGAAATTCTAAGCAAGTATGAAGAAGGTAAAGGTCGTGGCTTTTTCTTCAAGTACGTTTCTTCAGGAAGAGGGCATGGTCCATTTACTGAGTTAGTAGATGGCTCAATTAAGTACGATCTTATTGGAGCAATTGGTCCAAACTTACTTGGACACTCTCATCCGTTATATATCAAAGCACATCTTGAAGCTGCTACTGGTGATGTAATGATGTGTGGAAACCTTTTAACTCATCAAGAGCCACAAAAGCTTACAGAAGAAATTATTAAGTCAGTAAAGGGAAGTAGATTAAAGCATTTCTGGTTTTCTGGATCAGGAAGTTTTGCAAACGATACTGCTTTAAAAATGTTGTGGCAAAAGAAAGACCCTGCTCACAAGCTTATTGCATTTGAAAAAGCATTTGCAGGAAGAAGTATTGCAACTCAAGATATTACTTACAATGAAGACTACAGAGTAGGACAACCAAAGTCTATTGATGTAGACCATGTTCCTCACTTTGATCAAAATGATCCAGAAGGGTCTCTCGAAAAAACTCTTGCAGCACTGAATGAACTAGTTAAGAAAAATAAAGATCAATACTGTGCCATCATGCTTGAACTTATTCAAGGTGAAGCAGGATTTGTATATGGTTCAAAAGAGTACTATCAAGGCGTATTTAAATGGGCAAAAGAAAACAACCTCTACATCTGGGTTGATGAAGTTCAGTCATTCGGAAGAACAACAGAACTATTTGCTTTTCAAATGTTCGAACTAGATGAATATGTCGACATAGTTACAATTGGTAAAGCGCTTCAAGCATGTGGAACACTATTCACTGAAGAATTAAATCCAAAGCCAGGACTTGTAGCAGGAACATTCAATGGGTCTACTGCAGCTCTTAATGCTGGTCAAAAAGTAGTCAACTATCTGAGAGAAGGAAACTTCTACGGACAAGATGGAAGAATGAAATATTTAGAAACTCAGTTTCTAACTAGATTATCAACTCTATCTAAAACAGTTTGTAAGGGAAAGATTGGTTACTCTGGTGGTGTAGGATCCATGATTTCATTTGAAGTTGGAGACTCATCTAAAGAAGTTACAATTTCTTTTATTAAGAAACTTTACGAGAATGGAATCATTTCTTTCATGGCCGGTAAAGAGCCTACAAGAGTTAGATTTCTTCTGCCAACATGTTTAACAGATGAACACATCGATGAAATTTTCAAAGTTATTGTTAAAACAGCGGATGAAGTACTTTAGGAGACTGCATGTTTAATCTAAGGCCAGCGAGGCTTAGTGATATTGAAGATTTATTTGTACTTAGCCAGCACTATGTCTTTATAAGTCTTCCATCAGATAAAGAACTTATAACTAAGAAAGTAAAGAGTTCAATTAAGGCATTTAAGAAGGCCTCAAAAGACATTAGTGAAGATACATATATCTTTGTTCTTGAAGACTTATCAAAAGGAAAAGTCATTGGGTGCTCTATGATTCATGCTCAGCATGGAACTGATGAAGAGCCCCATTTTTTCCTTTCTGTCTCACAGGAAAACAAATTTAGTGAATCTATTAATACAGGCTTTATTCATGGAACGCTTAAGCTTGGTTATGACACAAATGGACCAACTGAAATTGGTGGATTGATTTTAGACCCTAACTATAGAAACAATAATCATAAGCTTGGTAAGCAGTTATCTTATGTACGCTTTCTCTACATGGGTCTAAATCAAAAAAGATTTAAGGATACAATTCACTCTGAACTTATGCCTCCTTTCGATAAGGATGGACGCTCACCATTATGGGAGGCCATAGGAAGAAGATTTTTGAATATGGAATACCATGATGCTGACTTATTAAGTAGAAGTAATAAAGAGTTCATTCTAAGTCTTTATCCATCAGATACAATATATGAAACATTACTACCTCTTGAGGCCAGAAATGCAATTGGTAAAGTTGGACAAGACACATTACCAGTCAAAAGAATGCTTGAAAATATTGGCTTTAAGTACACTAAAGAAGTAGATCCTTTTGACGGTGGACCACACTATCGCTCTAAACTATGTGATATAAAACCAGTCAAGGAGCTCCAGGAGTTCGACCTAAAGTTTAATCAAGATGTTGATAAGAAAGATGTAAAAAACTACCTCGTTTCTTTGAAAGATAGTGATGATTTTATTGCTGTAAAAGTTAGTGGTGTAATAAAAGGTGGAAAGCTTTTAACAAACATGAAAGAAATGGAAGATTTAGAAATAAAAAATAATGCAAAAATAAATGCAATTCCACTTTAGGAGAATATATGACTTATGAATTGAAAGGTAACTTCTTTAATAATGAATTTACTCAACCTCCATTCTCTGGTCCCGAGGCTGTAGAGAAATGGATTACAAGAACAAGTCCCGCGGACTTAACTAAAACTCTATGGAAATGTCCAATTCATTATGGTCATGCTGAGGAAGTAGTCGACTCTGCAACTAGAGGTTTTAAAGAGTGGAGAAAATCTTCTATAGAAGACAGAATCTCTTACTTAAAAAAATATCAAGAAGTTCTAATTACAAAGAAAGAAGAAATTGCAAAAGCAATTTCATTAGAAATGGGAAAACCATACTGGGAAGCTCTTACAGAGGCTGGAGCACTGATTGCTAAAATTGATGTAACAATATCTGATTCACTTCCACGTGTTACTTCAAAGGTCTACAATGACATTATGCCATCAACAAATGGATATATTCACTATAAACCTATCGGACCATGTTTTATCATAGGACCATTCAACTTTCCTTGTCACTTAGCAAACGGACAAATTACAAGTGCTCTTATGGCCGGTAATACGATTATATTTAAGCCATCAGAAAAAACATGTTACTCGGCACAGCTAATGTTTGAATGTTTAGCACAAGCTGGTTTTCCTAGTGGTGTGATAAACCTTGTTCAAGGTGATGGTGAGATTGCTAGAAGAATTCTAAAAAGCAGAGATATTAAAGCTGTCTTTTTCACAGGATCTAAAGATATTGGTAGATCTATTTTAAAACAAACGCATGAAGACTTAGGAAAGTTAGTATCTCTTGAGCTTGGTGGAAAAAACCCTGCCATTGTTCATAGTGATGTGAATATTGACTATGTTCTTGGTGAACTAATTAAAGGGTCATTTTTAACAACAGGCCAAAGATGTACTTCAACTGCCATTGTTCCAATCCATAGAAGTATTTGTAACGAAGTCGTTTCTAAGTTTCACGAATTATCTAAGAAGATAATTGTAGATCACCCAATTGAGCACAATGAAACTCCTTTCATGGGACCCCTAGTAGACCAACAAGCTCTAGATAGCTACCTACTTTATGTTGGAATGGCAAAGAGAGAAGGCCTAGAAGAAATAATGAGAGGAAAGAAGCTAGAGAAAAAGTTTGATGGTCACTATGTTTCACCATCAATTCACCTTGCTCAAAAGTGGGATGACAAAAGTCACTTCTTATCGAGTGAAATCTTTGGTCCAAACTGTACATTTATTCCATACGATGAAATTGAAGAAGCAATTGATATTGCAAATAAAACAGAATACGGTCTAGCAGCTTCTATCTTTACAAAAGATCATTCTCTATATGAATTAGCACTAAGAGATCTTGATCATGGATACGTAAATCTAAATAGGTCTACAGTTGGTGCATCAGCGAAGCTACCTTTTGGTGGTGTAAAAAATTCAGGAAACTATCATCCTGCTGCTGTTACAACAATAGATGCTTGTGTATACCAACAGGCTTCTCTTGAGATTCTAAAAGAAGAAGAAGTTGATTTAAATAACATTGTTGGTTTAAAGAAATAAATATTAAGCGATGCTCTTATTTAGGAGCATCGCTTATCTTTACTAATAATGCTTCTTGTTTATTAAAACACCCGAGTCTACAGACTGAGAAAAGTCATCTTTCATTGCGCGCATCTGATCAACATCTACTGCAGCATTTTTCTTATATAGACTCAATACTTCAATTTGCTTTAATTTTGATTGAGAGTAAGCAAACCTTTCTTTCTCTTTAAAAATAAAGCTAGATGTTTCAACTAATTCACCATCTTCATTCAGAGCAGTATCTTTAACTTTTCTTCTCTCAAAGAATCGATCTATACATTCTTTAGCCTTCCCACCTGAATTTGTTTTAACTGATATCTCATCTTCATCTTTTTCTTTACTCTTAAAAGGTAAAATTTTTGCCATTTTTTCTGCATCAGAAAAGTCATGACTTACACCATCTAACCTTTGGCTAATAATATCTGTTAATGAGGATCTATTCTCTCCTGCTGAAGAACTCGTAAGTTCACTTATTTCCTCAGGTGTGAGTACTCGAAAAATTGACGTCAATAAAAAATTCTTAGCACTCATTGGGCTTCCTTTGGCTAAAACCTACCAAACCTATCGGGTATTACTGGAAATAACTTTAGCCAACAATAATTAATAAAATCAACAAGATAGACAGCTTCTCGTAAGTAAATACCCTTTGTTGGCAATTTTTTTATAAAAAGGTCTAGACAAAAATAGAGATGCCATTTATAAATGTAACTCTCACATCTACTGGGGTGTGGCGCAGCGGTAGCGCAGCGGACTGTTAATCCGTTGGTCGTGGGTTCAAATCCCTCCACCCCAGCCATTTTATTTTCAATTAAATTTATACTTTAAAACTTCTAGTCTAACTGAAATGATATCGTCTTTTCCTGCTCAGTTTACAATCAATATTTTAATAAGCTAAAAGATTTAAAACTCAAGGGGTTAACTGATGATAACGAAGAAAAATATTTTCGATCTAAAAACACATTCAAAAGTAAAGCAAGCTGTCTCTACATCATATGAAGAATTACTACACGATCTACGTGAAGACTTAACATCTGGCTATACTAATGAATTCTTTAGCGAAGGGTTTCTAGATCGTTTAAAAGAAATCATTGGAGATAAGGAATTAAACCTTTATTCTAACTTAAACTTTTACTGGTCTACACTTCTTGAAAATGTCATCTACCTCGTTCAACTACATGAAGAATGTGTAGAAATGAAAGCAGCAAAGAACGATGAAGAGTTTGCTGAAGTTGAAGAAGAACTTTTTAACTTCTGGAATGACAGTGATCTAACAGAGAGTTTTTTAGAACTACTTTCATTAGATAACTCAATCTTAGATTCATCTAAAGTTCTTCAGCCAATACTTGAGAATCAAATAGTTTCTTTCTTCTATTTAAATATATCTAAAAATCCACTACTCGGAGAAGAGAGCTATATCTACAAGGCTATCCCAGAGAAGGGAGACAATGATCAATGTCTATACCTTGGAAATACAAATCAACTTGTTCGTCTTGAACCTGCATGCGAAACCTTTCCAACTCTTCCAATTGTTGGAGTAAACAAGCATCAAAACCTTATCTATCTAGAGGGTGATAAAAGATACGTAATCACTGATGGACTAAGGCCACTAACTATTGAAAATAAAGAAATTCATGTTTTACCTAACTGTGAAAAAGGCTTCTCTAAAGTAGAAGAAGTTAGGACAAACATTACGAAGGCCCTCAGTATAATTAAGGAGAATTCTGAAAATCTTTATAATACATTTTCAAGCTTTTCTCACACCATTATACCAATAGATGAGCCATCAATTGTTAGCTACTCACAACAACAACTTCCTGGATTTTCATGTATCAATGTTTTTGAAAGAGACTTTGTTGATCTCATTGATGATCTTTTACACGAAAATGGCCATCACTACTTGAACGCACTTCTAAACTCAGAGGAACTAATCAATGAAGATGATGAGAAGATATACTTTTCTCCTTGGAGAAAGTCTCTAAGACCAATCAGGGGTATATATCATGGAGCCTTCACTTTCTACTGGGCCCTAGAACTATTCTCAACTCTATTTGAAAATGAAGTACTTAATAAAAAATTAAATAATTTCAACGAAGAACAAAAAAATAAAATAACTCTCAGATTCTTAGAAGAATTTGAAATGTTAACATTTTGTTTTGAAGACTTAGACTCTGCTTATGAGTCAGAGAAAGTAACTGATGAAGGAAGAAAGCTCATTAAGACAATTGAAGAACTTACTTTTGATAAGAAAGAACTTGCTCTAAAAGCTGTAGAGAGCTTAGATAAAGACAGTTTACAATCTCTAAATGAACTTAAGGACCTTCTAAAAAAAGAAGGAAAGCATTACAGATTATAACTTAACAAGCCTTGCCTGCATTTCATTTGCAGGCATAAGTTCCCCTTTCGCACTTGCAACTTCAATACCTTTTACATAGACCTTTTTGGCCTCTTCGATCTCACCAAGAATTTCTAAGGTTTTTCCTAGTAAAGTATAGGCGGTAGAGTATTTATCATCTACAGAAACAACACGCTTTAAATGCTCTTTAGCCTTCTCATATTCTTTTCTATAGAAATATACGTCCGCCATTCCAAAGTTAGCAATCGTATCATCTTTATCAATTTCAAGAACTTGCTTAAACATTGATTCACGCTGATTTATTTGATTCTCTTTTTCTTTTTCCTGCTCTTCTTTAATTTTCTTCTCTTTCGCAACTTTACCAAATTGAGCAAAAGACTTAACTGTAGCCAGGCCTTTTTCTTCTTCGGCCTCTTCAATTTTTCCAAGCCTCATAAGGTATAGAGACTTATTAGTATGTGCCATAACAGAAGTTTCATCTGTAGCTAAAAGCTTATCCATTAACTCTATCCCGAGTTCAAACTTCTCTTGTCTACCGTAAATAACTCCCAGAGACTCATAAGCATCTGAGAAGGCCGGAGTTAACTCAATTACAGCTTCTAGTGCCGCTATTGCTATCTCCACTTTTTCATTTTGAAATGAGCTTACAGCGTATAAATAGAGTTCATGCGAGAAGCTTTCTATACTTTGACCTACTGAGTAGTTTTTAAAGGTAAAGCTTATGCTTCTTTCGTCTTGATTAACATCAAAGGACTTATTTTCAATTCTGAATTCTCTAAAAAGCTTAACCATTGCCACATGAGCTGACTTAGTTATTACTTCTCCGCCTTTTCTATCATTAATTTTAAAAGGACCGAGATTAAGTTTCTCTACGTCTTTTGATTCAAGTAAAGATGGATAAAAACTTGCTCCTCTACCATTATGGACTTTAGCAACTGTCTCTTGACCGAGAAAGCAACCCTTTGTATATGAAACAGCAAGGTCATTAAGCCTCGTATTATTTATTAAATCTCCTGCGTGGACATCGACATTCCAAGTAGGCCAACCCGATTTAATTTTTAATTCTAGTTTTTCATCACTAGATAATTCTTTTAAGTCTGAATTCTTATCTGAAAAGCTTAAGCTTGAAGGAAGTCCATAGAGTAGACCACTTATAAACTCAGCTCTCTGAGTGTCCTTAGATATAGTGTAAAAGACCTTTCTTTCATCTTTAGAAAGTTCCACCTCATCCATTATGATAAATTTATTGAACTCAGCAATTGCAGAATCACTAACGTCACTTGGAAATAATAAAAGAAGTTCATTTTCTGTTTTTATATTTATGAAAAAGAATTGTATCTTCCCTGTTCTATCAACTCTAGAGTTTAAGTTAAACGTATTAACAGGCATTGAAAGTATGTCGTTAGTTGTTTGGCCTTGAAAAAAAGCCTCTCTATCCTTTCCAGATACTACGCACAGATCCCAATCCGAAAGAGTTCCCTTTCGACCTTCTATAAACAATTCAAATTCATTCATTATTTTATTCCATTAGACTGAGAAAGATTCTCCGCAACCACACGTATTTTTGGCATTAGGATTTACAAAGACAAAGCCCTTTCCATTTAAGCCATCCTTAAAATCTAAAATAACACCTTTTAAGTATATTGAGGACTTAGGGTCGATGAACACATTTACATCCCCAAAAGTACATATATTGTCGTTGTCTTTCTTTTGATCAAAATCAATTTTATAATTAAGCCCTGAGCAACCACCACCAATAACACCAAGGCGAAGACCATAGTCTAAACCTTTGTTTTCACTATCAAAGATATGCTTAATATGTTCTAAAGCTTTTTCCGTAATACCTACAATTTGATTATTTTCACTCATAATTATTCCATTTTCTTAATACTAGACTAAATTTGTACCATTTACCTACTTCTATCATACAACATTATCAAGACAAACGCCTTAATTTTCCCTATTTGTCCAAAACACGAAGGTGAATTATCATAAACATTGGAGATCACATTATGCCAGTGCATTTAATAATTAGAGAAAACAACAAAGATAAGAGAGTAAAGCTCACTTCTCGCCCAGTTGTGCTCGGTAGATCAAGTAAAACCCATATTCAAATCCAAGACCAAATGTGTTCAGGAAAACACTGTGCTTTTAAGCTAACTGAACAATTTAAAGTTTTAGTTAAAGACCTTGAGTCTACTAATGGTACCTACCTAAATGATTGTCAGATTATGGACTCGCATCTAATGCTGGATGACATTATTAAAATAGGCCAGTGTGAAATCTTCATAGACCATGCAGGATTATCACCAAAAGAGAAGGCTATTCTAACGAGAGATGAGCCGACGGCGCAGATAAAATTTGTAGACCTTCCCTCTAATCAAAAAGTTCTAAAGCCATCGCAAGTGGTTCGAGCAAGACAGCAAGCTGAAGGCTCTCCAGACACTCAAAAAGTGAAACCTCAAGCTCCAAAGAAATTCTTTCCAGATGCTGACAATGAAAAAAAGGAAGCTAGCTCTAACTCTGATAATAGCTCCAGCCCGAAGAGCTCATTAAAAGATAGAATTGCAGCGAAGGGAAAAAAAATTAATGAAAAGAAGCCTTCAGATAACCCAGGCATTTCAAATGAGCGACAAATAGACCTTGAAGAGTCTAGTGGTGACACTCAGTTTATTAAACTAGATGACTCTACCAGCTCAGGAAAGAAGAAAGACAAGCAATCATTTGCATCGAAAATAAAAAAGGCCTTTAAGAAGTAGGCTTTCCAGGTATCCACCAAACTTCATCTGAGCCCATAACTTTATTTGCATACCTAGAAACTATAAAAAAGAAATCTGATAGCCTATTAATATATTTAAGAGTCTCGACTGGAAGTTCTCCATTATTTTGAGACTCATATGAGCTAGCATATCTCTCAGCTCTTCTACAAGTAGTTCGAACAATATGAAATTGAGATGATATTTTATGGCCACCAGGCAAAACAAAATACTTTAAAGGCTCAAGCTTAGAGTCTATTAAATCTATTTCTTTTTCTAAATTTAATATATCTTCTTCGCTTATTTGAGGGAGAGAGTAGCTATCTCTTTTTGTTTTTTCACAGGCAAAAATTGAACCAATTACAAAAAGGTTGTACTGAATTCTTTTAAGAAATGGCACCAATGATAAAAGGTCACTATTTGAAAACTCTTCAATTAGAGATATTCCCATCCCAAGGTGAGAATTTAACTCATCAACTTCACCATAAATATGAATACGAGAGTCTCCCTTAGAAACTCTCGTCCCACCTACTAATCCAGTCGAACCTTTATCACCAGAACGAGTATAAACCTTAGACTTTTCAGTCATTACATATTCCTTCTGTATCTTCCACCAACTTGGTAAAGAACATTTGTTATTTCACCTAGAGTACAAAAATTAACAGTCTTTAAAAGTTCTTCAAAAATATTACCACCACTTAAAGCAACTTCTTGTAACTTAGCAAGCGCCTCAGTTGAGTGGTCTGAATTTCTATCTTTAAATGAATTTAATCTTGAAATCTGCTCATTTTTTTCTTCATCTGAGCATCTTGAAATTTCTATTTCTTGATTTAATTGCTCTTCAAAGTTATCTGCAATATATGTATTAACTCCAATAATTGGAAGCTCTCCATTATCTTTTAGAGTTTCGTAGTGAAGAGATTCTTCTTGAATCTTTCCTCTTTGGTACATACTTTCCATTGCTCCAAGAACTCCACCTTTATCAGAGATTCTTTCAAACTCATTAAGTACTGCCTCTTCTACAATGTCACATAGCTCTTCATAAATATAAGATCCCTGCATAGGATTATCTGTTTTATTTAAGCCAAACTCTCTATTTATAATCATCTGAATTGCCATAGCTCTTCTTACTGACTCTTCTGTTGGAGTTGTAATCGCTTCATCATAAGCATTTGTATGTAGGGAGTTACAGTTATCACTAAGGGCTAAGAACGCCTGTAGAGTTGTTCTAATGTCATTAAAGTCTATTTCTTGAGCGTGTAGTGACCTTCCCGATGTTTGTATATGATACTTGAACATTTGTGACTTAGTGTTAGCACCGTACTTATCTCTCATAGCTACGGCCCAAATCTTTCTTGCAACACGTCCAATAACTGTGTACTCAGGGTCTAATCCATTTGAGAAGAAGAACGATAAGTTTCCAGAGAAATCATCAATCTTCATACCTCTTGAGAGGTAGTATTCAACAAAAGTGAACCCATTAGATAGTGTGAAGGCAAGCTGAGAAATTGGGTTCGCCCCAGCTTCTGCAATATGGTATCCACTAATAGAAACTGTGTAGTAATTCTTTATCGCTGCTTTACAGAAGTATTCTTGAACATCTCCCATAAGCTTTAATGCAAATTCAAGAGAGAATATACATGTATTTTGAGCCTGGTCTTCCTTTAGAATATCTGCTTGCACAGTTCCCCTAACTTGTCTCATGATCTCCATTCTTTTTTCTTCATTCCAGAAGTCATTCTCACTTAGAGATTGTTTCATTGCCGTGTTCATAAACATTGCAAGAATTATTGGAGCTGGACCATTTATAGTCATCGAAACTGAAGTCATTGGGTCTATTAATGAGAAGCCTTTAAATAAGTCACCCATGTCATCAAGAGTTGCTATAGAAACTCCGGCCTCTCCAATCTTTCCAAATATATCTGGCCTCTTATCTGGGTCTTCTCCATAGAGTGTTACAGAATCAAAAGCAGTTGATAAACGTTTTGCTGGATCATTTTCTGATAAGTAATGAAACCTCTTATTTGTTCTTAAAGGTCCACCCTCACCAGCAAACATTCTTTTAGGGTCTTCATCTGCTCTTTTAAAAGGAAAGATCCCTGCTGCATATGGGAAGTAACCAGGTAAGTTTGCTCTCTTAATAAATCTATATTTTTCTGAGATTGAATCAAGCCTAGGATATGAAACTTTTGAAATCATTGACCCTGAAAGAGATTCAAACTTTGTTGGAACTTTAATTTCTTTATTTCTGACGGTATAAGAAAATTCCCCTGACTTATATTGAGAAATTGCATCTTCACAAATCTTTAGTTCTTTAAAAACTTCTGGAGAGATCGCCTCTTTAACTTCAGCAAGCTTTACTTTTAAGTCACTACTTTCAGGCATGATTTCTGTTGCTTTTAATAAAGCTTCATAATCCTTTAACTTTTCAAAGTTTTCTTTAGCTTCATTATTATAAGAGTTAACAGTTGATGAAATATCTCTTAAGTATAAGCTTCTTTCTGGAGCAATAATTTTTGTCTTATTCTTTGGTGCTCTCTCTGTTTTGATCCCTTCAATTTTTGATGTATCAAATCCAAATTGAGATGCTATCTCAGAAAATAAAGCATTTACTCCAGAGTCATTGAATTGAGATGCCATAGTTCCAAATATTGGTAGCTCATCATCTGTTGGAGCCCCAGGGTGTCCCGCAAATAGAAGATGATTTCTCCTATATTGCTTTCTAATGTCTCTTAGAGCATCTTCTGATCTTGGTTTTTCAAATTTATTTAAAACAATGAAGTTTGCTTGTTCAAGCATTTCAATTTTTTCTAGCTGTGTTGCCGCTCCATATTCCGGAGTCATAACGTAGATACATTTATCTGCAACTTTAGTAATTGCATCAGATGCCTGACCAATCCCCGAAGTTTCAACAATAATTAAGTCATAACTTTGCGACTTTAAGAAGTTCACTACTTTTTCAATCTGTGGTGATAGCTCTGTTTTAGAGTCTCTAGTTGCAAGCGATCTAATATAGAAGTTATCGTAACTTGAACTACCAAGCCTTATCCTATCTCCAAGCAGTGCTCCTTGAGTTTTCTTTTTAGTAGGATCAACTGAAATCAAGGCAATATTGCAATCACTATAGTATCTGTGAAACCTAAGTAGTGTTTCATCAATTAAAGACGATTTACCTGCCCCACCTGTACCTGTAATCCCAAGGACTGGAGTATCTTTTGATTTAATTTCAAATGGCAGATCTACACCATCTTCAATTGATGTAATTGCTTTAGATATTTCTAAGTTCGTTAATTTTTTATTTTCATAATCATTAAAATTCACACCCTCAAGAGTTGAGTAGTCGGCCTTAGCAATCATATCTTTAATGATCCCCTCTAAACCTAACTTCATACCATCTTCAGGAGAATATATTTTAGTAATACCTTTCTCATGTAGTGCTTTGATTTCAGATGGTGTAATCACACCTCCGCCACCACCAAAGATTTTAACATCTTTAGCACCTGCTTCATCTAGAAGCTCTCTTATGTACGCGAAGTATTCATTATGACCACCTTGATAAGAACTCAAAGCAACGGCGTTAGCATCTTCATGAAGACATGCATCTACTACGTCCTTAGCAGACCTATTATGTCCTAGGTGGATAACCTCCACTCCGTTGGCCTGTAGTAGGCGTCTCATAATATTGATTGATACATCATGACCATCAAATAAACTGGCTGCAGTTACGAATCTTAAGCGCTTCATCAACGAATTCTCCATAAAATATATTTAACACTAGTGAATTTACACCAGAGGGAATATATCGTATAAACCAGAGGTTGCAAAATCTCTTTATACATATGCAAATTTAGGCTATTATGAAGCTTAAACTGATTAATATTTACGCAGAAAGGTTATTCCTATGAGTGATGACAGAACAATTATTGTTGAGAACCCTTTTCACACGGCTAGAGTTAAGCCTGTTCGTAAGGGTAAGAAGCCACCGAAATTACTAGCGATTGTGCACCAAAGTGGTTGTACAGGCTGTGAAGTTTGCATTGCTGGCTGTCCGGTCGACTCTATTGAGTTGGTTGCCGGACCCAATCCAGAAAACCCAGGTTTTAATCAAACTGTGGAAATTGACCTCGCAAGATGCATTGGATGTCAGAATTGTTCGCAAGACTGTCCTTGGGAAACGATTACAATGTACAATTCAGATGATGCTTTCACTGCTTGGGGTAACGAAACTCTCAAATCAGAGCTCTACGTTACTGAAGATGTTCTCGGTGAGCTGAATGAAAAGAATGGTGTTGAGACTGAAGAAGAAGAACAAGAAGTAACTGCTTAATATAAAGGCCGCTCCTATGAAGCGGCTTTTTCATTTCTCTTTTTTTCTAAAAACATAAAATCAATAATTAACATAACAGCGGCAATACTTATTGCACTATCCGCAATATTAAATGCTGCAAAATGTTTTGTTCCTATGTAGAAATCAAACATATCGACTACGTACTCTAAGCTATATCTATCAATTAGATTTCCAACAGCTCCTGCAAAGATAAGACTATAGGTTGTGCAAAGCCAAGCGCTCGTATGTCTTGTGCTCCAAATCAGCCACAGCAACCAAAGACAAGCAATCGTTGGAAGAACTAAAAAGAAAGTAATTCTTATAAAATCTCCAGAGCCTGCACCCATTCCGAAAGCTGCGCCAGAGTTTTGCACATAGACCAAGTTAAAAAAACCTGGAATCACTGATAAGCTCTCACCTAAAGTGAAGTTTTGTTGAATCGCCCCTTTTGTAAACTGGTCCAAAAGGATAACCCCCACAATCATGAGGGACATTTTCCAAATTCTATCCATCTATCTATTCCTAATAATACGACTTAGGGTTAATCTCATACTTCTCAATCTTTCTAAGTAGTGTCTTCTTAGGTATATTTGCTTTCAACGCTGTTTGATTGATTTTACCCTTATTCATTTTTAATGCATGAATAATAAACTCTTTTTCAAATAGATCTTTAGCTACTTGAAAGTCCAATTTAATCTCATTATCTTCCGTCACTGTTGCAAAAGTAAATTGATACTTACTCACTTCAGAGTCTTCAACAATATTATCTACCACTGAGTCTTGGATACCTTTGAAATCGATCTGAACTCCTGATTCATCAGAATCTTCCTCAGGACGATCAACAATATTAGCACTCTTTTTTACAACGTCAGGCAGAGAAGAGATATTGATTTGCTCAGATGATTCAATAATAAAAGCATGCTCAATAACATTTCTGAGCTCTCTAATATTTCCTGGCCACGAATAGTTTTTTAGAACCTCTTGGGCATCTGGAACACAGCCCTTCATTTCTAAGTTATGAATTCCATTAAAATATTTCACATAGTAATTAATTAGAAATGGGATATCTGACTTTCTCTCCCTTAAAGGAGGAAGATACACAGGTAAAACATTTAATCTGTAGAATAAATCTTCTCTAAATGTTCCTTCTTTAATCATTTCTTCAAACGGCTTATGTGAAGCCGCGATGACTCTTACGTCACTTTTAATATCTCTATTTGATCCAACTGGTGTAAAAGATTTTTCCTGAAGTACTCTTAGGAGCTTAACTTGCATTGTTGGAGAAATGTCACCAATCTCATCTAGAAATATCGTTCCTCCATCAGCGTATTGAAACTTACCAATCTTTCTTTCACTTGCACCTGTGAATGCACCTTTTTCGTGTCCAAATAATTCTGACTCAATCAAGTTATCAGGAATTGCAGCAAGGTTAATTGTTACAAACCTTTCGTCTTTCAAAGGTCCATTGTAGTGAATTGCCTTTGCAACAAGTTCTTTACCTGTTCCTGATTCACCTCGAATAAGAACTGGAGTATTTACTTGTGCCAATTTTGAAATTACCCCAAATACTTTCTGCATTACATCTGATTCACCAACAAACTTATCATCTCCTCTTCCTAAAGAAAGAGAAGGTGCTGAGAAAATAGATGTCTCAACTAAACTACGCGCCTTTAATGCTCTTTTAATTAAGGCCACTAAGTTTTCTGAAGAGATAGGTTTTTCTAAATAATTATATGCACCTTCCTTAACTGCTTTAACTGCGTCTCCAACATTTGAATAAGCCGTTAGAATAAGAACAATAATTGATGGATCATATTTTTTAATTTCTGTTAGAGCCTCAATACCACTCATTTCAGGCATATTAACGTCCATAACAACTAAGTCATACTTTTCTTTATAAACACAACTGAGGGCCTCTTTACCATTATCTGCTGTATCTACTTTAAAGTGATGAAACTCTAGAGCTTGCTTAACAGAATCCTGTAAAACTTTATCATCATCTACAACAAGTACCTTGTGCATATTATTTCCTTTGTTTATTTATTCTTTAATTTTATTTTAAATGTGGTTCCATTCCCAACTTCTGAAGTCGCTTCAATGGTTCCACCATGTAGTTCTACAAAATATTTTACCAGATATAGTCCAAGTCCGGTCCCTTTAATTGAGTGACTTGCATCATTTTTTACCCGATAGAACTTCTCAAATATATAGTCTAGTTCTTCAGGAGGTATACCTACACCATTATCACTAATTGTTATGTATACCCATTGTTCATCATCCCAAGTTTTAACATTAACCTCAGAGCCTTCCCCAGAGTATTTTATTGCATTCTCAACTAAGTTTGCAAAAACTCTTTTCATCAAATTAACATCAAACTCAATAGGATATAGTGGAGATAATTCTTGTATTACATTTACATCTTTTGTCGATGCTTCATATCTTAAGTTATCAACCGTATTTTCAACGATAGAGTTTATATCCTTGGATTGCATATTCAATGAAATATTGCGCGATTCTACTTTTGTTAAATCTAGAATGGATGAAATAAACTTATTAAGCTCTTTAGTTGCATCAATTATAGACTGAAGACCTGTAGCGAGTTCTATATTACCTGCATTTTTATGCTTCATTACATCTGCCATACCAGCAATTTTTGCGACAGGAGTTTTTAGGTCATGACTCATTAAGGAAATAAAGTTTTGTTTTAGGTTTTCAACTTTCTTTAAGAGCTTAGTTTCTTCCTGAATAGCATATCTTCTCTGATACTCACCAATGGCCCTAAAGGGAACCCATATATAATATACAACAAACACAGTAAGTATTATATGAGTCACATAAAGCCATAAACCTAACATTGAAAATAGTAAATATGCTAAAGTAATCACTCCAAACATCAGTGCAAGTGCCATTGCAACACCTGTTGTCGGCCTCATTTTAGATATAATCACAGATAGAAAAAGAGAGATCAAAATAGCTAATACGTTAGATATATCTCTTGGAACTTGTAAAATCGTTTTATTCTGTAAAAAAGATTGAATAATCTGTGCATGGACAGCTAGCTTTGATGTTATATAGTCCTCTCTATTAAAAGGAGTTAGAACTGTATCGTTTGCATTAGATATATAGCTAGGCCCTATTAAAACAATCTTATCTTCAAAGAATCCCTTAGGAAAATTTCCAACTAACACTCTATGAAATGGAATCTTTTTTATTTTTCCTTTTGAAGATATTGGATTTGTATAATATCGAAATAAAGTGAAAGTTGCATCGGCCTCTTGTAGATAATATGCTCCTTGAATGGATGTAGCATCTAACTTTTCTAACCCTCTCTTCTCTCTAATGGCGTTTGCCATCCAGAGATGAAAAGACTCTTCTCCAGAAATATTTATAAGAGCTCTTCTAGAGATATCATCTTTAGAAAAAGTCACATTGTCTTTATTTAGTACAGATAATGAATAGCCTAGATCCCTTAAGTCTCTGGGAGGTAGGTGTTCATCCCAGTTGTCCATATTGGTGCCAAACCTAAAGACTCCTCCACTCTTTAAATAATTCTGAGTCAGGCCTTTAAATTTAATTTGAGATTCACTTTCTCTTGATGAGTCTGGCTCTAACAGCCCGACCATATACCCTACAGATGCGGGAGAATCGCTAAAGAGCCTTTCAATTAATACTTCATGGGAAGCATAAGTGTATGGAAAGCTCTCTCCAAGAAATTGGTCACTTTCCTCATCCATAGTGATTAGAACGATTTCATCTTTAAAGGAAATACCCCAATCATACTTAATTCTAAGGTCATAAAATATTGACTCTAATGATGCAAATGAGTACTGGAACAAAACGACTATAAAGATAATAGTAAAGATTAGTGGATACAATCTTGATGTATCTATCTTCTTTAAATAGCCGAGAATTATTTTTAATTGTTTCAATTAATAGCCAAAGTTATCAAATTTATTAAAGGCCGTGTTTTACCTTTAAGTAATATGATAACTTCTCTTTCCCTTCTTGGTGAGTGAGGGAAATTGTTTCAGTACAGATATGAAAAAGATATGACCTTTTCGCTACAGTATTTGTATTTATTTTAAATAGTCCTGCTTCAAGCTCATGCTTTAAGTCAAACTTTTCTAAAAATTTCTCGATAGCACTTTGCTCTATCGCCTTACCGTTGAGTACGTAGCTTTTTAAAATAGCAAAAGGCATAAGAAGATACTTTATGATTACAGAAATACCATCAAGTTTATAGCGCTCTAAGATACTACATAGTGCTAATGGGCTTAGAATAATACTAAAGAGAACTAAATAAATAGAATTTTTTCTAGCCACTCCTCTGCTAATAACAAAACAGGCCAAGCTTAAAACGGCTTCTAACTCTCTATCGCTTAATTTTCTTACAGTGTCAGGGTTCACTACTATTACGGGGCTTGAAAAGGCGTTATCTATGATATGCCATCCTCTTACCCTTCTAGAAGAATAAAGATTAACTCTTGGTATCGAGAATTTTAATCTAATATTTGATAGCATATATGCGATTCTATTTTGCTCTACTATCAACTTGGCCCTCATGAAACCAAGAAGGATTCGATCCCCGAACAAAAATTCAATAAGAATCCATACACTAAGGACTGCCGAGGCGTATATTTCTCCAAAGTTTGGAAGAATAATAAAGCCAAGCGCGCTAGTCACACCATAAAAAAATAAAAGAAAACCAAATAAAAACAGCATATTACATATCAAACAAAGAAGGTTGATCCTTACTTTATTACACCTTTTACATGAAATTATAGACAAGAATTCGTAATAGGGATATAACTCACCAAGTCAAGTGCATAAGATTCTCACGGTAGCTCATAACTATATGTTATTAAAGAGCTTTTCACAGTGCGTCTATCACCTGGCGCAATAGTGTGATATGACACTTTTTGCAAAATCAATTTAATAAACGCGCACGGGAGATATATGCAAGCAAATAAGTTATTGTTCGGTACTGCTGGTGTTCCAAATAGTACACAGAAGAAAAACAACCCTATCGAAGGTGTTAAGCAAATTCATGCTCTTGGGCTTGATTGTATGCAATTAGAGTTTGCTCATGGTGTAAGAATGAAGGAAGAAGTTTCTTCAGCACTTAGAAAAGTTTCTTATGAACTAGGTGTTCCATTAACTTCACACGGTCCTTACTACATTAACCTTAATGCTAGAGAGCAAGACAAGATTGACTCTTCTGTTGAAAGAATTATTCAAACAGCGAAGATTTCTGATCTATGTGGTGCTGAATCTATGACATTTCACGCTGCCTTCTACATGAAAGATTCTCCATTTGATGTTTTCGACCTTGTAGAAAAGAGTATGAACGTTATTGAAGAAAGACTAAGCAGACTTGATATTGAAATTGAACTACGTCCTGAACTTACAGGAAAAACAAGTCAATTTGGATCTCTTGATGAGTTAATTACTTTAACTAAGAACGTTTCTTCATGTGCACCTTGTATGGACTTTTCTCACCTATATGCGAGAACAGGAAAGTACAATACTGAAGAAGAGTTCAAGCAAGTACTTACTAGAATTAAAGACGAGATTGGAGAAAACTCACTAGCAAATATGCATATTCATATTTCAGGAATTAGCTCTAACTCTAAAGGTGATTTAAAGCACTTGAATCTAGCTAAGTCTAAATTCAACTGGCAAGACCTACTTAAGAGCTTAAAAGATTTTAATTGCGGTGGTTACATTATTTGTAACAGCCCTAACTTAGAAGAAGACGCTCTCTTAATGAAAGAATTTTATAATTCACTATAATAAAAAGGCCCTCAATTGAGGGCTTTTTTTATATCTATTTTTTTAAAAAATTACGCCGCAATTTCTCGAGACTCACAATACTTTTTAAGCCAGTTTAAAATATCTTCATTTTCATTTGGTAAGAAAATCAGGTAACTTTCTCCGCGTCCAAAAAAACAAACTGTCTTGTAGTCATAATCGATATTTGATTTAAATATTTCATTCATTAAAAATTCTTCATTAAAGTTTTCAAAAATCTTATAGTCTGAATTATTTAACTCAGAAAAAATTGATGGAAAATCTCCCCAGTTTCTAGGGCATGTATAACTCTCGTCTTTTAAGTTGAAGTGAAAAGATGACGTTCCCTCAGAATAGCTCATACATCCAAAACTAACACTTGAGCGAATTAACTTATTTTCCAGAAAGTGATCACTATTAGAGCTTTCAATATTTAAACTTGATCTCGACTCGAAGTATGCAGAGAGATTAGAGCTATCCTCTTTCTCCTCATCTACAGAGTGGTAAGTCTCAGAGACAAGTGTTGCCAGCAATGAATCATCATTTTTATTAGATTTCATAGCTTACTTGTCGGGTATTATTTAAAGAACTTTAGAAGAATACTCAGGATTACGTAATCCTGAGCACTTAGGCTATTTTGACTCTATATCTAATGGTTTTTCGGCATCGATATATGTTTTAACGTTTGTTACGTTTTGAATTTTCCAGGACTTTTCTACTTTCATCATCTCTGCAATTTTCTTATTATCTACTCTAAAGTCTTTACTCGTATCACCATATTGATCATAGCTAATTATATATGTGATGAAGCACTTTTCTTGTGAACAGTTTGAATGTGTAATTTTAAACTTTTTCTTTTTGAGTTTTGATAGGTCTGAGAAGTTTTCAAACTCTTCTTCTTCCATTGCCATTATGGAGTCATTCATTTCACCAATTAAATAATCACCCATCTCATTACGATCTAGATCACCGTTAAATCTTGCATTAACAAAAGTACTTAAAGTTTCTTCAGCACCTTTTTCTTTAAAGCAACCTGTAAGTAACAGTGCAACGACAACAATTAAAAGCCTACGCATTTCTTAACCTCTTAAATATTTATTGGATAAATTCCTCTATCACTAATTATATCATAGAAATCTATCCAGTTAAGACTAGAAGAATTTTGCTCCTTTATAACATAAAGCCCAAATCCATCCTTTGATTGCGTAGCAATTTTAGCATCAAAACTAAAATCTATTCCCTGGTAATTCATCTTTACAGAAATTGTATTGTTAATATTTAACTCAAGATTCTTGCAAGATATAAAGAAGCTTTCTCTTGACCAATTCTGAATAACCCCTAGGGCTTCTTTCCCAGACTCATCAGACAGAGTAACTTTAACCTTTTGTAGTCCTGAGCTTCTTAACTCTCTATTATCAAATCTTGGGTTATAGACAGATTCTTCTAACTCTAATTTCCATATCATTATGAAAAAGAATGAGAGAAAAATATAAAATAGATTATAAAAAAGAATTGTTTTATCAAAAGATTCAATAAACTGAAAAAAGCATATAAGACTAATTATAAAAGAAGTTACTATGACCTGAATGTAGGATAATTTTTTAACTAAGAATATTGTAATAATATTTGTCAGAAGTAATAAAACAACAAATATATAATCTGATACTAGTGTATATAATCTTTCAATATTTAAGGCCGAATAGCCTGTCTTTAAAGAAAATACAACATGAAGAAAAACAAATGAAAAGATTTGAAATAGTATCAAGTTATAAACGTTAGAACTTCTTTTTAATATTTTCATTGCTTACCCGGTAATATTTGCTAATTACTTATTCAAATTTATAGAGGTTATAATATTTCTATGAAACCAGAACTTGAAATAAATAACAGGTGCATTTCCTGTGATAATTGTAGGCTAATCTGTCCAGAAAAGGCCATTATAAAATTTCAGGACTCCTATGCTATAGATACCTGGTCCTGTACCCTTTGCTCTGTTTGTATCGAGGTATGTCCAGTTGATTGCATTAAATTAATTGAAAAAAACCAAGACTAGACTCCAGAGACTTTATCTTTATAGATAACTACTGTTCCCTGGCTTTGAGTTAGGTCTTTACCGTCAATTACAATATTGCCCAAACCATTCTCTAGAAATTCATCATTTAGATTAATACTGTAATCTACTCCTCTAGAATTATAACAGAGATCAGATAGTACCTTCTCTTTCATGAAGGCTTTATTTCTAATTAAAAATTCTTTAAAACGAGATCCTGGCATCTTAAGAACATTTCTCATTGAATTGATATACCTTTCAGTTGTTCCAAAGTCCCAATATTCAAATTCTTCAGGATGATATACAAAAACATCTTCGTTATTATAATCTGCAACAGTATCAAAGAACTTACTTGCTCCGTCACATGCCTTGAGCATCTCTAGGTTAATTATGCTTACACCACTAAATGTATAGTATTCTTTCGAAGAAGAAGGTTTCTCTATAGAACACAGTAAGCTATCCTTAACTATAAGTTCATTATACTGAGAGTTTGCAGGAACCTTTAAGCCTAAAAGACTTGCAACAGAGCTTTTACTTTTAAGTTTGAAATCATTTAAGCTTTGTTCCGACAACATAAGGAACTGATCACCATTGAGTATTAAAACTTGTCCTTCATAATTTAACTTTCTAGCTAAGTTATGAACTGCCCCACCTATATCTAAAAGCTCTTCTTCAAATATAATTTCTACATCTATTTCATTTGAATCAACGTAAGATTGAATTTTATTAGCTTGAAAGTGTGTATTTAAATAAATTTTTTCTGCGCCACACTCAATCGCATAATCGATTTGAAGTTCAAGTAAGCTTTTTTCAAAAACTGGCCACAATAACTTAGGAAGAGATGTTCCAATTGGTCCCATCCTTGTACCTAATCCTGCTCCTAATATATAGGCAACTTTAAGATTCATAATACTTACTCATAATTAAATTAAATAGATCTCTATACTCTGGATACTTTTTAAACTTATTTCTAAGTTTCTCCATTCCAAAGCCTATATATTTTAAATATCTGTTGTCATCACGATCTTGATTTATATATGCAAAACTACCAATCGCCTTAAACGTTCTCTGTATTGTCATTAAATCATAGATTCTATCAAACTTTTCTTTATCAATATTTTCATCAAAAGATTGTTCAATATAATACTTCTTCAATTTCTCAATATTATCTGCAGATAACTGAAAGTAGCAATCTTCTAACATCGAAACTAGGTCATACTGACTAACACCTTGTCTTGCATCTTGAAAATCAATAACAACAGGCTCACCATCTTTCATCATAATATTTCTGGAATGAAAATCTCTATGACAAAGAACCATCTCTTCACATGAAAGCTCTTCGACTAGTTGCTTAAACATATCATCATATAAACAACTCTCTTCAGTTGTTAATTCAATATCAAGAAAAGACTCTATGAAATATTTCTTAGTGAAGTTCATTTCAAACATAAATTTATCAACATCAAATTTGAGACTTCCCCAAGAGTATTCAATATTGGCAGGAATTTTATGAATATTGACAAGTATATCTATAATCTTCTTATATGTTGCAAAGATTTCATCTTCGCTTTGAAGTAAAGAAACATGTGATAGTAACGTCTTATTTCCCAGGTCTTCTTGTAAGAAATATCCTTTCTTAATATTATGATCATATATTTTTGGCACTCTTACATTGGAAGTAGAAAATATATTATAGACGTTTAAGAAATCATTATCTTTATCATTCTCCATTGGTTCACTGAGGCACGAGACAAAGCTATTTCTATCTGTCATAACTCGGTAGTACCTTCTGGTAGAGGCATCTCCTGTTAAAGATATAATCTCCTTTGGAGCTCGATCAAAATCTTTAACTCTAGCTCTTGTATTTTCAAATAACTCTTCAATTAAAAGTCGCTCACTCTCTTCAGGTCTCACTTCGATTTCCTTTTTATGTCTCTAACAAAGTAGTAATAATCAGGTGTGGAGTTTGCCTGTCTTCCTGAAAATGCTTCTTTATTCTTCAATTCTGATATGAAACTTTTAAATAAAAACTCTTCTCTCGATATAAGCTGTGTATTACCGTACTGAAGAGTAAAGTCTAATGTATTCTTATTCATTGTCTGTAACCAAATTAATAATGCGTAAGGGTCATGACCAGATCGCTTTAGAACATAGTATGCCCACTTATTAACTTCAGATTTAATACTCACCGGCAGTCTTGTATAATTAAGTATATCTTTTGTACTGATGTATCCCTTAGGTATTATTGTTTTTGCTGCGTATAACTCTCTTTGGCTAACTATTATCTCTTTTGTAAATGCAGCAATAAATATTTCTTCGTTTTTCATATAGTTAACGATTAAACCACTTGAAAAAAAGAAGTTTCCTTTTGGAAGAGAAAATAAAAATGGGATATTACTTTTGATGACATTAAAGCTTGGTTTTTCTGGTTCTTTTAGTAGGAGTTTATTATTTGTAACAATTTTAAAATATATTGATTCTAAATATTTTTTTGTCTTATTACTTAGTCTAACTTTTCGAACTCCATCAGTTCGTAAATAGCTTTCTCCAACAGAAGAGAGCTGATCTATATAGTCACGCTCTTTTGTTAAAAAAATATTTTCATCAAACTCATATTCATCTTTTTGTAGTAATGAACATGAACTCAGTAGAATAGAAAGTAGTAGTATAAATTTAGTCATTCTTTCAATTATACCAATGACTTCCTACAATACAAGTCAGGCAAATGAAAAGGCCTGCAATTATGCAGGCCCATTTCATTTTATTTATTTATATATAAATATTAGATATCTTCAGATGCGATGTCTCTGTCTGGTAAGTAATGTAGTGTGAACCCAGCAAAGATAATGTTTGGATCATGAATCATTTCTCTATTATTGTCCCAAATCTCTCTCCATCTCTGGTTTGTTCCGTACTTCTCTCCAGAAATAGATCCAAGAGACTCACCAACTTTAATAAGGTGAGGTAGACCTTGTGGGTTATAAGCAAAACCTGCAGAGTCGTGATTTAACATCATTCCTGTTGTTAAGTTTCTAGCTGAAACATTTGAGTTTAAAGACGATAAGTGTTGCCACTTTCTATAATCACCATAAAGCTTGAAAGCGATCCACATTAAAGTATCACCTTTCTCTACTGTATACTGACCACCAACTATACTAATATCAGATCCTGCAGCTACGCTACCCTCGGCCATTGGCTCTTCAGCAAATAAAGGAGCTGGCTCTTCTGACTCAGACATTGCAACTTCCTCAATAACACCAAGACCTTCATCTTCTTCTAAGAGTAGATCCTCATCTTCAGAGTCTACGATGAAATCAGCATCTTCAGCGCTAACTTCCTGCGATATATCTGCCATATTCTCAGCACTTTCTTTCTTTCTTTTACTTGAACAACTTACCCCTAGCGTTAAAAGCGCTAGAACTATGAGTATTTTTGATACTTTCATTAACATCTCCCCGTGATATCTAAATAGGTTTTCCATTACTTTAGATACTTGTCGGATAATTATATCAAGTACTTAATTTTTTTTAAGCTTTTAATTAATCTTTCCCATGTGATAGAAAAACAAGTACTTGGAGAGCAAATCTTTACTCAAAATATGCATTTTTTGTGAAAATGCTGGATTTCTTGTCAGTTTGACTACAATTCTTTGCTCATCCTCTATTTTTATCTAATAATAAAGATAGTATTGCCCTATTTAATAAAGCTGACTTAAAAGGTATTATTTTTTTAATGATGAGAAATCTATTAATTCTACTTACATTTATTTTCTTTACGCATAATTCATTTTCACAATCCATTGTGGATGAATTCAATGAGGACTCAGAAAGCAACCGCTTAGCCTCTGAGTTAGTTACTGAAAAGATTTCTAGAGTATCTAACTCTAAAAGAACCTACATCATTACAAATGAGAATCAATCATTCTACAAAGGCGACTTTATTACACTTGTACTAGCTAATAAGCTTGCTGCAAGGGCGATTGTTGCAAAAAATATAAATAACCTAGCAGGAATCAAAATTATAAAAATTTATTCCCTAGACTTATTCAAGAGCTTTACACCAGGCGTAGAAGTTCAAATTATACGCGGTGATGACAGCTTCTTTGGAGCTAAGAAATTAACAGAGGAAGACAAGGAAGAAGCTAACCTTCTAAAAGAAGAGGAAGACTTATTCAATGGGACACTATTAGAAGACGACCTATCTCTAGATGAGAATTCTAATAGGAATATCAAGACTGATAATATCATCTCTCTAAATGTTGGCCTTATTTCAGGACTTAATAATGATGGTTCAAGCCAAAACTACACGCACCTAAATGGTATGTGGATGTATCAATTTGAAGATAACATATGGGCAGAAATTGGTTACGGACAAAATATTATTAACGACTACCCAAGCCCTGGCTTTGACACAACAATGTCTAACCTTTTCGTTAGAGCAAAGTACACAATAAGCGCCCCTCTTTATTCTTATGTTCAACCTTATGTTGGCTTCCAAATGATTAGTGCTTCAAGCCCACAGGCCGGAGTAGATGATCCAACAGATGATATTACGCCAACACAAGCAGAACTAGACAACGAGATTTTATTAGTTGAAAACTTAAAAAAGAGACAGGTTATATTTGGTATTACTGTTTTAAAAAGACTAGTTCCAGGATGGTTTATTCGTGCTGACCTTGGCTCTGATATTATGAACCTAGGATTTAGCCTTGAATTTTAAACTACTAATGATGTTGAGCTTTCTTATATATGGATGCGGAGTAAAAGGTCCCCCAAGACCTCCAGCAGGGACAGCTGTTCCTTCATATTTAGACGCTTATTTAAAAAGTAATGATCAATCAACCCTTTCCTCTCCAAATGACGAAGAAAATACAAGTGATCAAGAAGCTCAACAAAAAGTTAGCAAGTAATGGCCCTAGTAATTGCCACTGGCTCAAACTTAGATAACAGACTACAAAACCTAGAAAAAGCGAAAGAAGCTCTATCCGCATCTTTTAAACTACTAGAGGAAAGTAATGTCTACGTATCCAAAGCTGTTGACTACCAAAACCAGCCAGACTTTTATAATCAAGTTCTTATTTTTGATAGCCCTAATACTGAGCCAAATGAACTTATGAGTGCACTACTCTCTATTGAGTCTACTCTTGGTAGGACCAGAGATATAGACAAAGGACCAAGGGTAATAGACATAGACCTTCTTTTCTTTGATGAGCATACTTTCAATACTCAGCACTTAACTCTTCCACACCCTAGATTATTTGAAAGAAGCTTTGTCGTTTTTCCACTTATGGAGCTATCGTACTTCAATGTACTAAAAAACAAATATGACTTTCATACAAACTTTGACAACTCTGCTTCAGTGCTAAAGTTTAGCTAAAATAATTGCTCCCTCATTGACCCCCAATCTTTATACTCATATAATTTTATTCATATCCAACTAGTTAAATCACCAATGCAAGGATGCAAATATGGTTAACTTTGACCTTTCAAGCGAACAGAAAGAAATAAAAGAAATGGCAATGAAGTTTGCTAAGAACGAAATGATGCCAAAGGCTGGGGAGTTTGATGAATCTGGCAAAATGCCAATGGACATCCTCACTAAAGCTTGGGAGCTTGGACTAGTGAACACTTGTATTCCTCCAGAGTTTGGTGGAACAGGTTTTACAACTCTTGATTCTATGATCATAACCGAGGCCCTTGCCTATGGCTGCCTGGGGATGAACACAACCTTAATGGCAAATGACCTTGCACTCCTACCTATTGCTTTAGGTGGAAATAATGAACAAAAAAAGAGATTCTTAACTCCATTCACAGAGTCATATAAAATTGCTTCTTTTTGTCTAACTGAACCAGGGAATGGATCAGACGCAGCTGGACTAAAGACCACGATAAAAGAAGATGGCGACCATTATGTTATCAATGGTCAAAAAATGTGGATAACAAATGCAGGGTACGCAGACTTATTTGTTATTTATTGCACTACTGACCCTGAATTAAAACATAAAGGTATTTCTTGTATTGTCTTAGACGATAAAAATGTTGCTGGATTAGAAATTGGAGCTAAAGAAAAGAAGATGGGTCACCGAAGTTCTGATACTCGTGCAGTTACATTCACAAATGTTCGTATACCTAAAGAAAATTTGATTGGAAACTTAGGTGACGGTTGGAACCTTGCAAAAATGACGCTTGACCACTCTAGACCTATGGTTGCTGCTAGCGCGGTGGGTGGAGCGCAGTGTGCATTGGATCACGCTGTAAAGTATGCTAAAGAAAGAGTACAGTTTAATAAGCCTATAGCAGGCCATCAGGCAATTCAGTTAATGATTGCAGATATGGCCATGAATGTTGAGGCTTCAAGACTCCTAGTTCATAAAGCCGCATGGCTTTTAGATCAAGGTAAGTCTAATACAGAACTAGCTTCATACGCAAAAGCGTTTGCAGCCGATAAGTTTATGGAAGTGGCTACTGATGCCGTACAAATCTTCGGAGGATACGGATACAGTAACGAATACCCGGTAGAAAAGATCATGAGAGATGCCAAGCTTATACAAATATATGAAGGGACATCTCAGATACAAAGATTGGTAATTGCTAAAGAAATTTTTTCAAGGAGCTAACAAATGAATATCTTTGTTTGCATTAAACAAGTTCCGGACACGGAAACAAAAATTACACCTAACGGTGATGGTACTTACATCGAAACTTCTTCGATTAAGTGGATTATGAATCCTTATGATGAGTTTGCTGTAGAGCAAGCGCTACTCACTAAGCAAGCGAACAGTGGTTCTACTGTTACTGTTGTTAGAGTTGGAGGTGTTAAAGACACTGAAGCTTTAAGAACTGCTTTAGCAATGGGCGCTGACGATGCAATTCTTGTTGAATCTGATGACAACTTAGATTCTTTTATGACTGCAAAAGCTCTTAAAGGTGCTATTGAAAAGTCTGGAAAGACTGCTGACGTTATCTTCACAGGGAAACAAGCTATTGATGACGACTGTCTTCAAGTTCCTCAACTTCTAGCTGGAATGCTTAACATTCCTTCAGTGTCAGTTGTTGTTGGTTGTGAAGAAGCAGGTGGAGCCTTTACTCTCAAAAGAGAAGTTGAAGGTGGAGCACTAGAAGTTTATGAAGTTAAGTCACCTGCACTAATTGCATGTAACAAAGGTCTAAACACTCCTAGATATGCTTCACTACCAGGAATCATGAAAGCAAAAAGAAAGCCACTTGCTCAACACTCTCTTGCAGATGTTGGTGTTAGTGATGCTGACAGAAGAGTTAAATACTCTAACTTCCAACTACCACCAGAAAAACCAGCTGGTAAAAAGTTTGAAGCAATGGACGAAGCCGTTCAAGCTTCAGTTGTAGCGGAAGTTGTAGGCCTTCTAAGAAATGAAGCGAAGGTAATTTAAGGAGTTAATCATGGCAAAAGTATTAGTATTTACAGAAGTTACATCTGACAATGTAAAGTCTGTTACATATGAAATTTTAGGAAAACTTGCTGGTAATGACGTTGACGTTGCAGCAGTAGGACAAGTTCCTGCTGGAGCAGTTTCAGAACTAGCAAAGTATGGTGCGGCAAATGTTCACTCACTAAAAGGTGATAACTTAGATAAGTATTCTCCAGAGGGATATGCCAATGCACTTAAAGAATTTATTGGTAACGGCGGATATGACTATGTATTCGCAGGTTCTACTTCTCTAGCAAAAGATCTATTCCCGAGACTATCTGGAATGTTCGATGCAGGAATGGCATCTGAAGTTACAAACTTTACAATGGATGGTGGAACGTTCGCAGGAACAAGACCACTATTTGCTGGTAAGTGTTTAGCTAAAGTTGAAATTGAAGGCCCTAAGCCTCACTTTGTAACTGTAAGACCAAATGCTCTAGGAATGCCATCATCAGAAAGTCCAGCCGCTGGAAATGCTGCTGACGCTTCTGTTGCTGCTGGTGAAATCAGAGCTGCCATTAAAGAAATTATTAAAGGCGCTTCTGAGAAGCTAGACCTAACTGAAGCAAATATTATTGTTTCTGGTGGTAGAGCAATGAAAGAAGCTTCTAACTTTAAGATCCTTGATGAGCTAGCTGATGCAATTGGCGCAACTGTTGGTGCCTCAAGAGCTGCTGTTGACTCTGGATATGCTCCTCACTCAATGCAAGTAGGACAAACAGGTAAAACTGTTGCTCCATCACTTTACATTGCTTGTGGTATCTCTGGTGCTATTCAACATTTAGCAGGGATGAGAACATCTAAATGTATTGTTGCAATCAATACTGATCCAGATGCTCCTATCTTTACAAAAGCTGACTACGGAATTGTTGGAGATTTATTCCAAATCGTTCCAATTCTTACTGAAGAATTAAAAAAGATTATGTAATAAAGATGCCACCTTCGGGTGGCATTCTTCTCTTTCAAAGTCTGTATTATGACTTCTCCAAATATAACAAAGATATGTTCAGCCCCCTGGGTGTCCCTTGCAATCAATGCTGATAAATCATTTTCATTATGCTGTAATACTCTACTTGATATTAACGTAGGAAGCTGGGATGAATTTAGTATTTTGGAAGTATTTCAAAGTGCTGATCTTTCTCATTATAGAAGTCAATTTCTAAAAGGCTCTTACGAGAAAGCGTGCAAAGGGTGCTACGCTGATGAAGAGAGCAACCTTCAAAGTAAGCGCGACGAATACATTAAGAGTTATAGGTTTGAACCTTCTCAACAAGCTTTCGCCTATTCTGATATAAAAAGACTTGAATTGTTTCTAAGCAATAAGTGTAATTTTAACTGTAGAACATGCGGTAGCTTTTTTAGTACCTCTTGGAACAAAGACAATTTAGCTCTATCAAGAGATACATTTATTCATAAACCTCCTACACAAAAACAAATGAAAGAGCTTCTTGAGATTTCTAAAAGCTTAGACTCTATTTATATAGCAGGAGGAGAACCCCTCATATGCCAAGAATTATACCTACTACTTGAATCTTTTGTTAAATTTAATAATGAATGCAATATAACCATTAATACAAACCTATCAACGCTTCAGTTTCAAAGGTTCGACCTTCTAAGCTACATTGAAGAACTGCCGAACTTAAATTTAAATATCTCTTTAGATGGCTTGTATGAAAAAGGTGAATATATTAGAAATGGATTAAACTTTAATCGACTTGAGACGTACTTAGATCAACTATCTACAACGAAAGTTAAAGTATCATTTATAATTACTGTGAGTATTTTAAATATTCTAGATATTGATAAAATAATTCTCTACATTGTAAAAAGTCAGCCTATTCAAAATTTTAGCATCGAAATTAACTTTGTTCAGGACCCTTCTTTTTATAATATTCAAATACTGCCAGACCCTGTAAAGTCGCTAATAATTGCTAGTTTATATTCTAGTATTATTGAATTTAACCTCTCTCCTAAGCTAAAGTACCATTCGTACAAACTACTCTCTATTTGCACTTTCCTAAAAGTAAGTAATAATCTATCTAACCTATCTAGCTTTTATCATGAAGTTTCAAAAATTGATCAGCTTAGAAAACAGAGCTTTGAAACGACCTTCCCAGAACTCTCTGCTACATTAAATTCCTATAAACGAAAAAAGCCAGAGTAGTTCGCTACACTGGCTTTTTTATATATGGGGGAGTTGTATTTATTATTTAGATGCTGGAGCTCTTTCTGTTTGACCAAAAGAAAATCCTCTTTCTTCTGTAATTCTTGCAAATTCTTCTTCAGTTTCTGGCTCTATAATTTCTTCTTCATCTTCGTAGCTTGCTTCTTCATCAATTTCATAAATATTATTACCTTGTGCAGCTCTTGAAAATTCTGCATCATTTTGCTCTTCAACAACTTCAATCTTATCAGAAGTTAAATCTCTCATTTCTTCTTTAGCATATGCTGCTTCTTCTTCAATTCTATTTAACTCATCCATTTTTTCTGCAGTTACAAAGTTTAACATTGCACCTTGAAGTGGACCTGTTGCAAATCTTATTCTATATCCATCTTTTCCGTTGTTAGTAATGATACCTGTTACTTCACCACTATTTGTTTCTCCAGAAAATTGACCTCCGGCCTTAATCTCTGGTGAGTTTATAAAGCTTAGTGGTTGCTCATAGTTCTTTCCAATTCCTACTACAACATTAAACTCTTCAATTCTTCCAGTGCTTACAACAATATTTCCTGAAACAATACTTTCACCTCTAAGAACATTTGGATCTTTAGTTGGGTGAAGTGCTCTTTCTAACATTAAGTCTTGAACTCTTTCTATTACTACGCCTGTAGTATTTTCTTCAGAAACTTCTTCAGTTTCTTCAAATCTTTCTACTCTTGCTACTTCTTGAACTTCTATCTTCTTCACTGCTTCTATAATTTCGTAACCTTTTCCATATTGTCTAAAAAGAGCAATCGTTCTTCCACTCTCATCTAAGTAAGAAACTCTAAGTACCATCGGCTCTTCTTCACCAACTTTAACAAGTGAAGTTCCTACTAATTCAAAATCCATTTCAACTTTGTTTTCTGATTCATTTGCATTGAAAACAACATTACTATTCTCATCTTGAATTCTTCTAATTTCCCACTCACCATCAATAATGCTTGAGTTTAATTTATTTAATGGAAGATACTGAACTGCAGGTCTTTTTGCAGACTCTGAAGCAACATGTCTAACAACCTTTTGATCATCTAGTCTCTTTACAACTTGAACAGTATTCTTGTTCATAAACTCATTTGAGTTAAAGTTGGCATCTCTAACTGCTTTTACTCCAACAAGAACTGAACTAGCTGTTAAGAATCCTGTTAATGTTTTAAGCGTCAGTAGTGACTTCATGATTTTCTCCCTTTTAAACTTACTTATATATAAGCAAGTACCGTGCCAAGCGTCATTGGTTATAAAAGGGGCATTATTACATATAACTGGACTCTAACCGCCTGTAATCATGTAGTCTTAAATTTATGAGATGGATTTAAATAAAAAAGGCCGTCTAGAATTTGGACGGCCTGTATAAAAAGTATATAGATTATTGAACAGCAGATTTATTCAGGCTGAACCTTTGTTCCTTCATAGTCACTATGGCTCACTCTAAATCTCTTAAGAGCAATTACAACAAGGTCATCAACCTTATACCCTGTGTTTTCAGACATTCTTACAAACGCTTCAACAATTTCTTTCTCAACATTAACAGTTAACTCTTTTAATTCACCTTTATTATGCTCTTGTGTCTTCAAACTAGCTCTCCAGTTATATTAAATTTATTTACTTACTACTTTTATAGCCTTCTTTTTCCTAAGAGAAACAAGGCCAGCTGTAACCTCAAAATCATAGAGATCACTATTACTATAAATATCCGATACTAATGAGTATTCCGTCAAGACACTCATTAGTTTAAATTCTGTATCCGTGACATTTGCGCCAGCTGAAACAAAATCACCGTTTAAAACCAACCGCATATCCATAGCAGGCCTTAACGCCTTGGATTCACGGTGTTTTATATATAATGATTGAGAATTGTTCTTAAAATCTTCATAAGCTAAATTAAAGTTCTTATGTTCTTCTAAAACAACCTCAGGCTCCACAATAAACTTAAGTGGAGTGTGATCCATATCGTCGAATAAAGCAAGATATAGTGCCTTTTCACCCTTTAAACCACCGTAACTACAGTCTACGATAAGACCGTCAGAAATTAAAACAATTCCTAAATACTGTCCGCTCGTACGATTAAGGATATTCACCCTTCCCGTAAATCCAAATGTAGTTTGCTCCTCAATGGTTCCAAGTAACGACAATTCTATCTCCTACTTTCCTAAAATCTTAGAAAAGAAACCCTTTTTCTCTTTACCATTCATCTTGCTATCAACTTTTGTTGCAAGATCCATATAGGCCTTCCAAACTGGTCTTCCCTCATGGTCCGATGAAGACATATAAGGAATTCCTGTATCAGAACCTACTCTTAAAGCTATCTCCATTGGAATTTCTCCAAGGAAATCAGAATTTAGCTCAGAACATGCCTTTTTCACGCCACCTTCACCGAAAATGAAGTATTTCTTCTCTAAATTATCATCTGGAACAAAATAGCTCATATTTTCAATCATTCCTAAAATTGGAACATTTACCTTTTCAAACATTTTCATCCCTTTTCTTGTATCTAAAAGGGCCACTTCTTGTGGTGTAGAAACAACTACTGCTGCATCAACCTCTGTTGCTTGAACCATGCTCAATTGCATATCTCCTGTACCTGGAGGAAGATCAATTATTAAATAGTCCAATTCTCCCCAATCTACATCAAAGAGAAATTGATTTAATACACCACCAAGCATTGGTCCACGCCAAATTACAGCATCGTCTTCCTGGATAAATAATCCAAATGAAATGAATTTTAGCCCAAATGACTCAATAGGGAGTATTTTCTTATCCTTATTTGCCTCTGGTTTGGCATTTCTCTTTCCAAGTAACATTGGCATAGAGGGACCGTAGATATCTGCATCTAGGATCCCTACCTTATAACCCTTATTTTTTAGAGACATGGCCATATTTACAGAAACTGTAGATTTACCTACTCCACCTTTACAAGATGATACCGCGAGAACATTTTTAACATTTGGTATACGCTTCTTATTAGCTCCAACTGGTCCATGACCCGTCTTTATAGAAGCTTGCTCCTGCTTTGGTGCAGCTGGTGCAGCTTTCCCTGCAAAAACGTCTTTAGAATCTTTAGAAACTGTCATTATAGTAATATTATCTTCTTCAAAATCTGCTTTTAGAAGTCCGTAAATAGAGTCTTCAATCACTCTTTTTTGAGCTGGTGATATCCCCTCACGATCATACTTAATAAGAACGTTCTTCCCATCAACCTTGACCTCTGTAATTCTCTCTTCCGCACCGAGAGTCATTCCTGTAGCAGGATTTGCAATTGTACGAATTAAATTCTTGATCTTATCACTCATGTATTACCTCTTTATTAGTCTATATATTTATAACTCGAAATAACTTATTCGTTAAGAACAATGATCCAAACTTGACTGAATTACTTGAATAACTTGAATTAATTTATTGGTGGCACTAGGAATAATTCTCTTATATCATGAAGAGTAGAAAGCTCAATCTGTTGAAAGGAATCGACCGAATGTCTGAACCATATAAGAGAAGTATTATACTGATCAATCCAAGATTTCAGATTAAATTCAGTATCTTGGTATGCCTATTTTTGTTTATCTCAAGTGTATTTTATCCACTCACTATTTATGACCTAGTCACTAAGCTTGTAGAGCAGGCCAATGCTACATCTCCAGATATGGCGGCCAAAATGGCTACATATAAAAATAACCTCGTATTTGTTCTTGCACTCTTTCAATTAGGTTTTACTGCAGTAACTTTCATAGCTTGCCTACTGTTTAGCCATAAAATTGCTGGTCCAATATACAAAGCCCAGAAATATCTTGCCGCTATCAGAGATAGGGAAGGAAATGGTAAACTATACTTCAGGCAGGGGGATTACTTCCAAGAGCTGGCTGATGACTTTAATGATACATTTGAAGTCATTCAAGAAGACTATAAGAAAGATATGGTCTACCTAAGCGAAGTTTCCTCATATATTAATAATCTTACGATGGTGGTTCCAGAAGACAAGAAGGTCGTTTTAGATGAGATAAGCTCAAAGCTAAACGAAATTCAAGAAAGATATCATACGATATACTGATAAACGTACAAAAATGACAGGAGGTCATCTTTGTTAAACTTAGCAACGATTGCTACATTCACTTTTATTTCATTTAGCTCATTTGCTGCAACGACAGGTTCGCAAACATTCTCAATCAAAACATCTAAAAATGATGAGAAGTTCGCAAGATCCTTTCAACAGTTCTATAAAAACATTAAGAGAAAAAAACTTAACTACACTTCAATAGCTCTCATGAATAAGAGATTTAAATATAGTGCTGCATTTCAGGAGTACGAACCTCTTGTAAAAACACTAATGAAATTTAAAAAAGCGAAATTAAGTAGCGAAGAATTTCATACAGTGTGCAAGCCCCAAAGCTTTGATTCAGGAAATACTCCAGACTTAGTTAAAAGGTCATATGTTCATTTAGATAGTTATTGTAGATGGAAGTTTCTTAAAAATATTTCAAAGAATAAACGTAGCAAATCTATTTCTTTTAAAAATTTAGATTATTTAAAGTATGCACTACCTTTTTATTTGAAAGAAAAGAATAAAAACAATCTCGCTAGTTATTTATCAAAGATAGATAAAAACTCAAACTTACATAAACTCGTTTCAGAGCTTATGACGGAACAATACTTAGAAAATCAATTAAAACCAAACTCAGATCATTTAAAGTTTATTACAATCAATAATGCTTTAACGAGCTATGTTCAATCTGCTGGACTTAAAGATACTTCAGAAAAGAACTACTTCACGAAAGCCTTCTATGAGATTAGAGCTGATATAAAAGAGTCAATTGCGAGTGAGCAATTTGATCTCGCCTATCAAAGAGGTCATCAACTTGTAAGTTTCTATGACTCTAATAAACAATATATTAATGCTAATAAAGCGTGGTTAAATATTCTAACAACTGGAAAAAACTTTCTCTACAATCAAGAGAATGATAAAGCACGTTTCTTCTTCGAGTACGCCTTAACTATTTCTACTAATGATCAACTTGATGAGTCTATTTTTCAATTACTATGGTCAGACATATTAGTTGGTAAGTATAAAAAAGCAGTAACTACAATTGAAAAGTTTCAGCTAATCAAAAACTATACAAAATATAACTCTAAGGTGAAATTTTGGATTGCCTATACTCTTTATAAAAATGGAGAAAATGAATTATCAAAACATCTTTTTACAACTCTAACCGAGTCCTCTCCTCTAAACTTCTATGCGATTATTTCTTACAAAAAACTTTTAGATATATTTGATGTTGAAGATAAATCGAAGCTACTTGGGAAGTATACAGAGGAAATAAAACCCAAAGTCCCTAAGAATAAAAAGTATTCTAAGAATTTTATCTCTTCTCTTAAGAGACTTTCTCTTTGGCTAGATCTAAATCTAGATGCATTTTCAAATAATGAAATAGCAGAAATCATCTCTCGAGATTCAAATTATGTGTTCCAGGATAAGAGAGTTGCGAGCAAAGTAGAAAATAAAGAACTTAGAAAGTATTTAATTGAGAAGCTTGTTAACCTATTCACTAAAGAAAAGAAGTATCTTCACTCATTTAGGCTTGTTCATAACTCACTTGAAAATGAAGTATTTGAATTAGATGCATTCACTCTCAAAAACTTATTTCCTTTTCAATATCTTCAAAAAATAAAAAAAATTGATAACACAATTGATCCACTCGTTGTTATCTCGCTTATAAGACAAGAGTCTGCTTTTAATCCTAGCGCTAGATCTCATGTTGGGGCCAGAGGATTAATGCAGCTTATGCCTGCAACTGCGAGACAGTACAAAAGAAACGTAAGAACTTCTCATCTCAAAAGACCTGATGTGAATATTAAAATAGGAATTACTTATTTAAAGAAGCTTCTTAAAAAGTACGATGGGAATCTCATCTATACATTATCTGCTTATAACGCTGGTGAGTCTCGTGTTAAACGATGGAAGAAAAATATTTTTATAAATGAAGATCCAATGGTAACAATTGAATCTATACCATTTAGAGAAACTAGAAAGTATGTGAAATTGATTTATAGGAATATATTCTTTTATAATCTACTTTCAAATAAAACTGTCCTCGAAAAATCTCTCGAAGACAGCTTTTATGTAAGTTTAAATACTAAACGTTAAATCTAAAGTGAATAACATCTCCGTCTTTTACGAGATATTCTTTACCTTCAATTCTAAATTTACCTGCTTCTTTGACCTTTTGTTCTGAGCCTAGCTCAAAAAGGTCATCGCAGTGGTAAATCTCTGCCTTGATAAATCCTCTTTCAAAATCTGTATGGATTACACCTGCAGCTTGAGGAGCTTTATCTCCGGCCTTAAAAGTCCAAGCACGTACTTCTTTTTCACCCGCTGTAAAATATGTTCTAAGCCCAAGCATTTCATAGGCTGTCTTAGTTAAACTTTGTAAACCAGATTGCTCAAGTCCAGCAGCTTCTAAGAACTCTTTCTTTTCTTCTACTGTTTCAAGTGATGCGATCTCTGATTCTAACTTACCGCAAATCACACTTACTTCAGCATTATCTTTCGCTGCTAGCTCACGAACACTTTTTACGTAATCATTATCACCATCGACACAGTCTTCATCTACATTACATAGATAAAGAACTTGTTTCATTGTAATTAAATTAAGCTCAGCAACTAATTCTCTTTCGTCATCAGAAAGTTCTAATGCTCTCGCTGCTAATCCCTCTGTAAGGTGAGCTTCTAATTTCTCTAAAACTGGATGCTGTGCTTTTGCCTTACTTGAAATATCTTTATTTTGATTTTTCATAAGCTTAGGAAGGTTACCTAATTTCTTAGTAACAACTTCAGCGTCTGCAAGCGCTAACTCTATATTGATAGTTTCAATGTCATCAATAGGATCAATTCTTCCATGAACATGGACAACATCACCATCATCAAAACATCTTACAACATGAATAATTGCATTCACTTGTCTGATATGACCAAGAAATTGATTTCCTAAACCTTCACCTTTACTAGCACCTTTTACTAAACCTGCAATATCTACAAATTCAACAATTGTTGGAATTGTCTTACTTGGTTTAATTAAAGATGTAATCTGCTCTAATCTAGTATCTGAAACACTTACAATTCCAACATTTGGCTCTATCGTACAAAACGGATAGTTAGCAGCTTCTGCTGGAGCTGATGTTAATGCTTGAAAGATTGTTGATTTACCAACGTTTGGAAGTCCTACGATTCCACAATTTAATGCCATACTTATATCCTCTTAAATTATTTTCTTTTTACTATATGTTCTAGCTGCGCTTTGAAAACCTTTTTCAATATAAGCTTCTACCGCTTTTGCTGCACCTTTTAAATAACTTTCTAAAAACTCACCATCTTCTCCATGATACCCAGAAAGAACCCAATTACTGACAGAGCCATGAACTGGACGTCCAATTCCCACTCTCAACCTTTTGAAGTTTTGTTTCCCAAAACACTGAGCGATAGACTTTAACCCATTATGGCCGGCCAAACCGCCACCATCTTTATATGCAACTGTTCCAAAGTCTAGATCCAATTCATCATGAACCACTAGAATATCTTCTAATGGAATCTTAAAGAAATTTGCTAAGGGTGCTACAGACTCACCACTTAAGTTCATGAAAGTTAAAGGCTTTATGAATATAACCTTTTCACCGTCAATCTCTAATGTAGCCATTTCGCCCTTATATTTATCCTGCCATCTTAAGTCACTGGCAAAAGATAAATTATCAAATATCTGCCAAGCAATATTATGGCGCGTATTTCTATACTCTGAACCTGGATTACCAAGCCCAACAATTAATTTAGTCATCATCTCACCCGATTATATAAATAGAGAACTCACAGAGTCATTGTTAAAAGTTCTGTGAATGGCCTTTGCTAGAATTTCAGCCGTATCTAGTACTTGAATTTTATCTATAGATTCCGCTTCAGGACTAAGGGGTATCGTATCTGTCACTATTATTCTATCTAACTCATCTGCTGCAGATATTCTCTCCAATGCTGGGGTAGAAAAAACAGGATGAGTAGCACAAGCATAAACCTTAAGTGCGCCATTATCTTTAAGTGCTCTACAGGCCTCAATTAAAGTTCCTGCCGTATCAACCATATCATCAATGATAATACACTCTTTGCCTTCTACGTTACCTACAATATTCATTGCTTTAGCTACATTCTTTCCAATACGCCGCTTATCAATCATTGCAATGTCTGCTTTTAATTTCTTAGCATAATGTCGCACTCTTTCAACACCACCAGCGTCTGGAGATATAAAGATTGTATTATCATTGAAAATTTCAGTTCTAATATACTCTAAGAGTACTGGAGAGGCGTAAATATTATCAAATGGAATATTAAAAAAGCCTTGAATTTGGCTCGCATGAAGATCCATTGTAATAACTCTTGTAGCGCCAGCAGCTGTCAAAATATCTGCTATTAACTTGGCAGATATTGGTGTTCTGGGTGATGCTTTACGATCCTGTCTTGAGTAACCATAATGTGGAATAACCGCAGTGATTGAAGCAGCTGATGCTCTCTTTAGCGCATCTATCATTATTAGAAGCTCCATTACATGGTCATTAACTGGAGCACTTGTGGACTGTATAACAAAAACGTCCGCACCGCGGACATTCTTTTCAATTTCACAATATATTTCACCATTAGCAAATCTTACTAATTGTGGGTCTACTAATGGAACATCGAGGAATTGGGAGATCCGAGAAGCAAGCTTCGGGTTTGAAGATCCGGAAACAAGAACGATCCGCTTCATATAAACTCCCATCAAAAAAAAGATGGCTGGGCTGGAAGGGTTCGAACCTTCGCATGTCAGAATCAAAATCTGATGACTTACCACTTGTCGACAGCCCAACATATTTTAGAATTATCAATGAATATACTTATGTACAGCTTATTTGACAAGTCCCTATCTAATCAAATCTCCACTTTTTTCACAGTTTAACTCACCCATTCTTCTTCCACGAGTCAATAAAAACTGCTGAAACACCTTAAATGAAGTAGTACTTCCATAGAGCCTTAGCCCATCCCCACTTCTATTAGAGTCAATCCCTGTCCAAATAACACCTAAATTCCAACCATCGTAGAATACGAACCAATTATCATAGCCATTATTTGAAGTACCTGTTTTTCCAAAAAAATTTAAATCTCTAAGGTTCTTAGATACAATCCTTTTAATTGTTGTCTTTGAAGGGTCTCCCAAAATATAGAGCATAGTATCTTCCCAGGACTTTTTTCCACTTACAACTTCATCACATTCTCTTTTGAGTATCCTTTTATAAACTTCAAATAGTTCATAAGTAGATAACTCTATTGAGCCAAGTAGCTGACTTGGATATTGTGCCAAAGGAACCTGAAGCGAAGGGATATAATCTAGCGCAAGCTTTTCTATTTTATCAAAGCCATAACTATTTGCTAGCCTTACCAGTGGTCTATTCAGAGACTCCTGTAAGGCCCTAGAAACTGTAACATATTCATCATCAACTTTATGAGACTCTCTTGGTGACCATTCTCCAGAGTTAAGCTTTAGAGTAACTTCTTTAGATTCAACTTCATCCGTCCACTTTAGCCCCAAGTATGTCATAAGAGTGTAATAGAAAGGCTTTAGAGCACTACCAACAGAGTTTCTCTCCGTACTAATTGCTTTAATCTTGTCTCTTTCCCACTTGGAATAATATGAGAAGAATTCATTATTTTTTAAGTTACCCATTACTACTTTAATAGCAATATCTTCATCCTTATATTTCTCTTTTAAAGTGCTTAGAACTGAGATTGAAGACTTTACTAAAATATATTGCTCATAAGAGCTAATACCAGTCTCATCTTTTTCTCTAGAAATATAGATAAGAGGCTTATACCTATCTCCAAGAGATCTATTTTTTAAGTCAGTTAGCCATCTCTTCCAGTCCGTATCACTCCATACCTTGTCAGCGCTATCTGAAAATAGATTCATATCTACTAATTTATTAAAAACGACTTTAGATCTTTGCTTCAATCTATCTAACTGAGAAAGGGGGTTATAGTAATAAGGACCCTTTAGGAGTCCTATTAAAATAGCCGCCTCAAAAGGGTCTATCTGGTTCGGTCTTTTTCCAAAGTAAAACAAGGATGCTGAATATAGACCTTTAATTCTTACTCCATTAAAACTTCCCCAGAAAACTTCATTAAAGTACGAGGTTAGTATCTCTTCTTTAGAAAATTTAGTTTCAATATAAATAGCAACAATCATTTCCTTAATCTTTCTCCTAAAAGATTTCTCATTACTATAGAATAAATTCTTAACTAACTGTTGAGTCAGAGTAGAGCCTCCCTGTGCTAGTCTAAGCTCAACAATATCGGTAGCAAGAGCTCTGAAGATAGACTTCAAATCAACTCCAAAGTGATTTAAAAACCTAGAATCTTCAATGCCTATTAATCCTTTCCAAAATACGGAAGGCATCTCCCCAAATTGTAGTCTTCGCTGATAGCAAGCAGACTTCTCACATTCATTGAGAGCAACTTTTGGCAATTCAATTCCATCTTTAGTGAGAAAACCTTTTTGGTATCTACTTACCTTTCCTGTACTTAACAGCAAATCAATATACTCATCAAAGCTAAGTTCACTATCAGTAAAGAGCCAGTAGTCATAAAGGTCTTTTTTATTGATATAAACATCGCTATCAATTGTTGATTTTGATATCTCAATTGATTTACCTTTATCGAACCTATTTATTCTTTCAGCTGGAACTTCACTGATCGTATGAACGACAAAAATTGACGCACCCATCAGGGCCATAATCATTATGATTAATAGTACTAGAATTATTGATTTTATATGACGCGCTATTACCAAAGTATTTCTCTACATTTTTGACTTCATTTCTTCTTTTCATATATTATCATGGGACGTTCAAATACTTAAATTCATTTATTAAGGAGTAACTTGTGTTACGTAAGAAATTTATCTATTTATCAAAATTTGCGGCGCTAGCTGCATTATCAATAAATACAACTCAAGCACTACCAATTGACTGGCATGGTGTTTTTGGTGTTGATACAACTTTAATTAATAACTATAGAAAAATTAAGAATACTACTGATAATAAGCCAATAGCATCAAACATAGGCTCACAAGAAATTGGTGTTGGATCTGGAAATGAAAAAGCATCATTTCAAAGTTATATTTTCAGATTAAACCCACATATCATAGTTAATGATACTGCTAGTTTTAAGGCAGAGCTTACTTCTGGTTATGGAAGAGGTGGACGTCTTGGTGATGATAGCGCAACTGACAAAACAAATGATAACTTTGGAAATGCTCTTTATATTCAAAATAAATCTTCAAGTTCAAAGAGTATTGTAATTAATCAAGCATATATGGAACTCTATTCCGATACGGCCACATATATTATTGGACGTCACTCGACTGACTGGGGTCTTGGTGCCGTTTACAATTCTGGTAAAGGGACGTGGGATAGACATGCTTTCTCAAGAGATGGTGTTACTGCAAAAATTAAAATTGGTAACTTCTTAATTGAACCATACTGGGCAAAGATTGATTCAACAGGATCACTTTCAAGAAATACAAAATCTAGTGAGATCGGAGCAGGTCTACTTTATGATAATGTTGATAGAGATATTGCATTTGGACTTCTATACTCTAAAAAGAATAATAAGCAAGACAATGCAACTGCAGATACGAACACTACAGGAGCATCTAGTGCCTACGCTCTTGGTGAAACTGATGTAAAAGTAACTGATATCTACTTCAAAAAAATCTTTGGTAACTTCAAGTTAGAATTAGAGGTACCAATCGTTAGTGGTCAACTTGGAAAAGTTTATAATTCTGAATCGACAAAGGTAAATTCAAAGTCTTTCATCTTTGAAACAGAGTATAAGGTTAGTGACTCATGGACTATCGCATTTGATTTTGGTTCTATAAGTGGTCATACTGGTTCTACAGCTGGTTATGAAGCAATGTATCTTAACCCTAACTACCAAGTAGCTAATCTTCTTTTTAGATATAACCTACAAGCAATTGGAAACACTTCTTACAATCTTTATGACTCTTATATGACAAACGCTACTTATGCGAAAATTGCTGGTGAGTACAAGTCTGACAAATGGTCATGGGTTGCAGCAATGATTTGGGCCAAGGCAAATGAAACAGCCAAGCTAGGGGAAAGTGCATACAACCATACGAACAACAAAGTCTTCACTGCGAATGATACTCAAGCAGATGACCTTGGAATGGAAATTGACTTAAACTTTGATTACCACTGGAATAGTGCTGTTAAAGTTGGTGGATCTCTTGGTTACTTATTTGCTGGAGACTACTTCTCATTTACAAATGATCCAACAAATAAGAACACTGCAGATAACTCTTTTGCTTTACAGCTAAACTCTTCAATCGAATTCTAAAAAGTTTGCATTTATAAAAACAAAAAAGCTCCGAAAGGAGCTTTTTTT
>NZ_JBFGYP010000011.1:0-46355 GCF_041587335.1 Halobacteriovorax sp. | reverse complement strand
GTCGCAGCTCTTTCTACTGCTATTCCTGCAGGGCAGCCTGCTTTAGGTTTAATTGGATCTAGTCTTGGGATTCTTTCTAGTCATATTGGAACTCATAGACCTCTAGGTGATATTATTAGCGATTCTTCAAGTATTTATAATAATTTTCAAAGCTTGAAGTTAGAGGAGTCAAGCCAGAACTGGAATGAGATTTGGTCTAAAGTTAAACTAAATAGAGTTGCTGAAATTAATAATAAAGATGAATTGAAAGAGTATTTAAATAATTTAACTGAGTTCTCTAAACCAATAATTGCAGCTGCTAAGGTTCAAGCTGATCATTGGAGGAAAAGAGAAATTTCTAGAACAGAGATTTCAGCAGAGATAGAAAAAATAAAAAATACACATAGTGTATTTAAAGACGTAACTAAAAGTTTAAAAAGATTTATGGATCAGAAGAATGTATTGGTTCGAGAAGTTAACACTATTCAGGCAGATATTCTTAAAACAATAAGCTCAATTTATAATAATTTCGATAAAGTCTCAGAGTTAAATTATCACAAAGGAGAGTTATTAAGTAATGGTGATACTAATATGGTCTCTCTTTTAGACTCTCTGGAAGCTGAAACGAAGAGTCGTATCTTGAAGTATAATTATGAAGTAGCAAGGGCGTATGAATATAGACTACTTAAACCCTATTTTAATAATATAAACATTAATAGCACGATAGAGAAAATGAAAGCTATTGTTGAAGTTGATACAGAGGCCTATTTATCCTCTAAAGACTTTGAAGCACTTGAGGGAATATATACAAGTGAATTGGCAGAGATTGTTGATCGAACTTTAACTGAGCTCAATAACGACGGACTTCCTCTTCAGAGAGAAAAAGTTCTACAGTTAAATAGAGCAGAGGTTAATGCTCTTAATAGTGGAAAAGATATTTACCTAGACTTAGTCACTGAAAAGATTTTTTCGGATGATATGCATGATGTTAGAATTAATAAAGTTCTCGTTGAAGACTTAGCGGTGGAGAATCTCGAGGAGTTAGGACGCAGTGCTGAGGTCTCTCTTGAAATTGCTTACTCTGGGGAGAGCTTTATCAAAAAAGGGGGGACTTTATATTTCTTTGAAAAAGATACCCATAAGCAAAAAACAAAGTGGGGTGCAAGTTTAGACTTAATCTCTGGAGTCCAGTCAGAAATTAAGAGTAGTCCTAGCTCTGACTCTCTCATTAACAGTTTAATTGGTAATCAAGCTAGTGATGATATCATGCTGCTCTCTAGACCTGGGGGATTAACCCAATTAAAGGTTAGATTTAGAAATAATTCAAATCCAAAGATCAAAATGAAGCTTCATAGATCAAGAATTAGAATAATTTATGATTATAATACATTTTAATTTGTGATATACAGGAGAGAAAGGAAGGTGTGTGAAACGACTTATTTTCTCTCTTATATTCATTTTTGCCTTAATATTAATAGTCTATTTTTATCGCAGTACAGGCTTTGAAGGTAAGGGCCTTACAAAGAGTGAGTCTCCTTCTTATTCAAATATAGATAGTCCCCAAAGTCCTGACAATGAACATACCAGTGCAAACTTACAACATAGTGCTGTAAGTGATGAGTGTCAGAATTATATAAAAAACTTATCTGATCCAAAGTTTGAAAATCTAGAAAATAGAAGATGGTCTAATTATCATATTAAGTATGTTGATGGAGAAATCTATAGAATTAGATACTTTTATGACGATGGACCAAATGGAGAATATAAGAAGACAGTACTCTATAAAGAAGATGAAACAGAGTTTCCTTTAATCGTTAAAACATTTCGTGGCTTTGAAAAAGAAGAACTTAAAGACTATTTCGATCGTGGTGAAGTGATATGGCAAGAGCAGGCCTATGAAACGATATTAAATGAAAAGTCGGTCTACTGGAGAAAAATCAATAATGAATTTGTCGATTTAAACGTTGATGAAGGACTCAGTTGTCTTTAGTATTAATGCTGTATCAAAAAATCTATGAATGTTATGGAGTGACATGGGGCAATCAAGTTCGACCAAGAGGGTTCTCTTATCATCAATAAAAATGGCGATAGCTACTTTTTCAAGTAGAATTCTAGGTCTTGTAAGAGAGCAGGCTATAGCTGCTGTGTTTGGAGCCTCTGGTGTAACGGATGCTTTTACTATTGCTTATAGAATTCCAAATATGCTTAGAGATTTATTTGCAGAAGGGGCCTTCTCGTCCGCATTTGTTCCTACCTTTACTGGTGTGAAGATTAAAAATGAAAAGCTTGCTAAGGGTCTACTTTGGTCAATGGCCGTATTGTTAACACTTATTACTGGCTCTCTTTCACTTGCAATCGTTATTTATGCTCAAGAAATAGTCATGGCCTTGACTAATGAAGTCTTTAATTCAGATGTTGAAAGATTAAATATGACTGTTGGCCTTGTTAGGATTATGGCACCATTTCTTGTCCTAATATCTTTAGCAGCTTTATTTATGGGGACTTTAAATACTTTAAAAGTATTCTTTGTTCCTTCATTTGCACCGGCCCTTTTCAATATTGCGATGATTGGATGTATTTTCATTCTACCTGATCATTTAAAGGTTTGGGGTCATCACCCTGTTTACTCTTTGGGAATAGGGGTTATGCTTGGTGGTTTCGTTCAAATGATTGTGCAGGTGCCACTACTTATTAAAAAAGGCTATGGGCCACAGGGACCTTTTAAACTCATTAGCACAGACTCAAAAACTGTTTTAAATAGAATTGGTATAGGAACTATTGGTATTGCGGCCACTCAAATCAATGTAATTGTGACTACCATTCTTGCGACAGGAACTGTTGTTGGTGCTGTGTCATGGTTAACATTTGCATTTAGACTCTTTCAATTTCCTGTGGGGATCTTGAGTGTGTCCATTGCTGGTTCAAACTTAGTACATTTTAGTGAAGCTTGGAAAAACACTGAAAAAGAAAAAGCAATTGGATACCTTAGCACTAGTTACTTTCTTTCATTCTTAACAATTGTACCGGCAATGGCCCTTTTATTTGCTCTAGCAAAAGAAAGTGTTCATCTCGTTTTCGAAAGAGGTGCATTTGATATGAATGATACTTCTATGACCTATACGGCGCTTAAGTATTATTTGATAGGACTACCATCTTATGGCCTTTATAAAATTTTTGCTCCGACTTTTTTCACTTTAGATAAACCAAAAATACCGGTGAAAATCTCTGTTTTTGCTATCCTTTGTAATATTGTCTTTTGTATGTATTTTACTCCTAAGTATGGTTTTTGGGTCCTTGCGTTAGGTACAAGTCTTTCAATGATTTTAAATTCTGGGATTCAGGCGGTGTGTCTAAAGAGACTATTGGAGATTCCTTGGAGTTTCTTTTTTAAGCTCAGAATTTTAAAGATTATAATTGCTGGCGTATTGACTTATGTTGCAACGCTGCAAGCCAGCGAGTATTTATTTAATTACTCAGACCCTTTTTATAGAAAAGCATTTATGTTTTGTCTCTCAGGAGCCCTTGGTGCTCTATGTTATAGCGTTGCTTTAATTATTTTAGGAGAGGGAAAAGAGCTAAAAAAAGTAATAAAAAGAAAATAAAGCTGTAAGAAATTCAATAAGTTTCTTGTTTTATGACTTTTAAATAGGTTAAACTTAGTAAGAATATTGACTCATGGAGTATTAATGAGAACTGATTTTGAAACACTCAAGACATTAGCGAGTTATTCAATTAATAACTTGAAAGAAAATAAAGTAATCGAATTCGAGATTGAAAATAGAGAAGCATTAATTGATGCAATGGCAACTGAATATGGGGTTAGCTTTGCAACTGATGAAGATGTTAGAGATCAAGCTATCGAAGAAGTTGAAGAAAAAATGGGAGACATGGTTCCAGAAGACATTACGGAATCTGAAATGTTTAACCATGCTAGAAAAGAAATCATCAAGTCTTTCAATGGAGAGAATATTGGTGGTCTTTACTTAGTTGAATCTCTTCACCAGATTGCGACAAGAATGGCCGCTTTCTTACTTAATTGTGATCTTATTGAAGATGTATTTGGTACAGATGAAGAAATTCACGCTTTCTTAGTTAAGAAAATCAGAACATTCTCACCAAAGAAAAACTAATAAAGATTAAAAATTTATTTTTATATGGCCACTAATAGAGTGGCCTTTTTTATTGGTGAAGAAACTCGAAAGTTCTAAGGACTTCTTCGAAGTAGGGCCCTTCAACAGCGCCATTTAAAATACTACTTCTACTTTTCGCAAATAGATAAGCATCATTGATATTATCTTTTATTAGATAGCAATCAAAGTAGACTCTTTCACTAACATCCTCTGTTGCCGTACCTTCTATATGGATAAGGTCTATTCTTCCCTCTAGGAAAGGGATGAAGTTTTGAAATGAACTTGGCACATCAATGACACTTTCTTCTGGATCAAAAATTAATTTTAAATTTTCGAGTTTATTTACGATAATTTCTTCTAATGACTTATCTTTTATTTCATCATTACTTTCAAACCACTCAAAGTCAGCTCTCCAGTCGTACCTCGTGTCAGTTCTTTCAAATACTGCTTGAGTAGATTGATCTCTATCATATGATTCTGTTGTATTAGTCCACCAACTAGGAAGAAAGAATAGGAAGTTCTTTAGCTCAAACTCTTTAGCATTATCCACATAGGCCTGCTTTTCCTCTTTAATCGCAATCATCGAATAGATTGCATAGAGAAGAATTGCACCAAAAATTAGCCACTCAATTAGTCTTGAAAAGTCCATAAGAGGAAAATACTTAAGCTTTTAGCCTCTGTAAATGTGATTTTAGTCTTATTTATTTCGTATTTTCAGTCATTTAAAGAGCTTATGACTAATCCGCTAAAGTTTTACTAATAATGTCCCGATATACTAGTGAGATATAATAAATGCAGGTGTAGTGACCTGTAATTTGGAGAAGTAGAGATGAATTACTCAAAATCAAAGACAACATGGAAGCACTATCTTATCGTAGCTGGCTTTTCTTTGACTCAATCCTTAGTAGCTTCTGCTGCTGATAGTGGTGTGTTCAATGATTGCCAATATGCTGGAGAGAGTAAGGAAATGTGTTACAAAATGGTCATGGCATCAGAGTATGGTGGCGAAATTGACTGTGTTGAGTGTCTCTTCTACGAACAACCAGAGCAAAATAAATTAGCCGAAACACTAGGTGTTGTTGCTGGGCCATTGGCCTTCTTAGGAGCATCATACTTCGGAGCAAAATATCAGTATAAAGGGCAACAAGCTTGGGCCGATGCTTACGAGTCAGGTCATACAGCTTGTACTACAAGGTTTAATTCATATTTAAATTACTCTACTGAGAGAGGAGCTACTCCTATCTCTGCTGGTGATGCCGAGTCTTTTGCCAGCTCTTGTGGAGCAGGTGGTTCGCTAGGTGTTGGTGGTGGATATGCTGGCTACGGTGGTTATTCTGGTAATGGTTACGGTGGTTTTGGAAATTCATTTCTTGGAGCAGGTTACACACCTGGTTTCATGGGTGGAATGATGGGGCCAAATTACAGTTCTGGTATATCTGGAGGCTTCGGCTATCCAGGAATGAGTGGTGGATCAATAGGATTTGGTGGAGGTCTAGGTTTAGGTCTCGGAATGGGTGCAATGAATGGACTATTTGGTGGAGGCTCAGGAATGGGCGGTGGACTAAGTGGTGGAATTAATATTGGCGTCGGTGGCGGTTTTGGAAATGGAATGGGTGGCGGAATGTACCCAGGTGGATTCGGTATGGGTGGTAATCCATACGGTGGTATCTACGGCGGAATGAATGGCGGATATGGTTACCCAGGAATGGGTGGTGGTACATACGGCACAGGATTAGGCGGTGGTATAAATATTGGTATCGGCGGAGGTCTAGGAAATGGCATGGGTTTAGGTTATCCAGGAATGGGTGGCGGACTCTACGGAGGCTCAGGTTTCCCAGGAATCGGTGGTGGAATTAGCATTGGCGGTGGTCTAGGAAATGGCATGGGTTTAGGTTATCCAGGAATGGGCGGCGGAATAAATAGCGGAGTAAATTTTGGTGCGAGGAACCCTTATACAAGTGGAATGTATAATGGAAGCCTAGGAGGCGGAGGAATCGCTGGATACCCAGGAATGATTGGAAATGGAATGTATAATAATGGTATGGGGGGAATTTATGGGTCAGGAACTATGCCTGGTTCCTTGGGACTTGGTTCTTGGGGGAATGGTGGAGCAAATGGTTCATACTGGAATAATTCTGGTGGATGGAACGGTGGTTTAAACACTAACGGTCAGTACCAACAACAGTACCAACAGCAGTATCAACAAGCAGCAGATGTTCAGGGACAAGTTCAAGCTGGATACGCAAGATCACAAGGAAATCAGATTACTGGTCAAGCTGCGCAGAGTGCTCTTCAACAGAATTACCAAAATGCAGCACAAGATCTCTACTCTAATTCATATTACGGTGGTGGTAATACAATTAACCCATATGCAAATGGGTCTATGTATGGCGCAGGAAACTTAGGATTTAACTTTGGTGTAAATGCTGGTGGATATGTTGGTTATTAAATAAAACTCAAATATAAAATCTATATAAATGTGCCTCCTCAGTGGAGGCATTTTCTTGTCTCTAGAGGAGATTAAGTTATTGGAGAAGAGTTGAAGGTAGTTCTTGTTACAAGTCAGCTTAACTACATGCCTAATAATTATTCAAAAACTATTGAAGACATTCTTGCATGCTCAAATGGAAGAATAACATCCCTTATAGAAATTGAAAACCTTGATTATAGCTATATTAAAAGTGGGCTTGGACTTATTTATTATGGCGCAAGAAACTTTGGATCACAGCTTATTAAAAATCTTATAACAGCAAAGCTCTCTTCAAAAGAAAGTCTTTGCCAAAAATATAATGTCGAACACCGTATGTATAAAAGTATTAATGATGCTGAAGCTATAGATTACTTAAACACTGAAGGGTTTGATTTATTAATCAATCTAAGAACAAGGTGTATCTATAAGAAGGCCGCCCTTAATGCGACTCGACTTGGTTGCTTGAATATTCATCACGGAATCCTTCCTAAGTATAGGGGAACGATGTGTGACCTCAATGCTCTTAGTGAGGGAAGGCCAGCAGGATTTTCTATACATGTAATGGATAAGAAAATTGATAATGGAGATATTATAAAGGTTGTGGAAGTTTCAGATAGTGAAAAAGATTACTTCAAATACCTTGAGCAGACTAGAGAATATGAAGTTAAAGCTATAGCAGAATTACTAGATTATGTATCAAGTCATAACTCTCTCCCTGTGGGGATTCTCAATAAGAGTGAAGAGAGTATCTATACGAAAACACCAGATATAAAAGCAGTTAAAGACTATATAAGAAAAGGAATTACTTTATGAGTTCATATGTCGTGTACCATGGTTCACCAGGGACTAGCGAAGACTTTAGTTTTCTTCGAGATCATTTTGAAGATGTCACTTCTGTTAAAAGAGGAGAGTCAAAAAATGCAGATATCTATATAGGATATTCATTTGGAAGCTACTTTGCTCTTAAGGACTTTGTAAATAATTCTAATGCCAAAAAGTTAATCTTAATTGCTCCATACTTTTTTGCAGAACCTCTAGGGTTTGTTAAAAAAGCATTAATTACTAATTCTTTCACTTCGAAGATTCTAATTTCGAAGATGAGTGAACAAATTATTGAAGAGCTTTTAATTAAATCAGCATCACCAAAAGTTGCTTCTGATGAATATCGTAGAATCGCTGAGAGGTATAAATCCGTTGACGTATTAAGAGAAGCGGCCCTAGAAAAAGAAATACCTGTCTCTGAAATATTGGAGCTATGTAAAAAAGCGTCAGAGAGAGAAGTTCATATAATCTGGGGAGATTGCGATGAGTCTCTAGATTTAGAACATATGACAAAAATTAAAAATAATTTATCCTCAAAAGAAGTCGTCATTAAAGATGCAGGTCATGCAATACCATGGACTCATCAAGAAGAATTAATTAAGCAGATTAGTATTGCCTCTGAGGAATCTCAAGAAGGAAAAACAGGATATTTTAAAGGTGAAGATAGTCGAAATAATGTGGCTACCTTTCTAAAAGAGCACGTTAAAACTCACCCTGAAAAGAGCGTTCTTACTTGGGTTGATCTACAGAAGATAGGCAGTTGGAGTGGTAATTTAAGTGATCCTCTGCCACACGAGTCTATTAGTGTAAAAGACTTAGATATACTTGTCTCAAGAATCTCTAGCGGTCTAATTAATTTAGGAATTAAAAAAGGAGATAGAGTTATTATCTTTATCCCTATGTCTCTTCAATTATATGCTGCAATGTTTGCTCTTCAAAAAATTGGTGGAGTTGCGGTCTTCTTAGACAGTTGGGCGAGAAGAGATCAGATGGGAGTGAGTGCTGAGACCGCTGATCCAAAAGCGATTATCTCATTAGAGAAAGCATTTATGTATCTAAAGGATGTTAAAGAGATTGGCGCCATTCCTTTAAAGGTCTCTGTAGGTCCTACTGAAGGTGAGTACGACGCCTCTTTAGAAGATCTCATGAAGTTTGAAGTAAATGAAGACGTTACAGCTGTAGAGCAAGAGCATACAGCCTTAATTACATTTACTACAGGGAGTTCTGGAAAGCCTAAAGGTGCAGATAGATCTCACAGATTTTTATCTGCTCAGCACTATGCTTTAAATCGACATATTCCATATGTTGAATCAGATGTGGATCTTCCAGTATTTCCTATTTTTTCTTTAAATAATTTAGCTGCAGGCGTAACGACTGTTATTCCTGCTATTGATGTTGGAGCACCTTCTGAGAAGGATCCACTCATTCTTATTGCTCAATTTTTAACAATGAAAGTAACCTGTACAACACTTTCTCCATCTTTATTAAATTCTGTAAGTTCATTCTGCTTAAAGAATAACTTGAAATTAAATGGACTAAAGAGAGTCGTAACAGGTGGAGCTCCCGTTTCAAGAGATGATGTTAAACGAATTAAGGAAGTTGCTCCAAATGCTGAGATCTTAGTTTTATACGGTTCTACGGAAGTTGAGCCTATGGCCCATATTGAAGCAAAAGATATGTTGGCAGAGAAAGAAAATGTTGACCCCGAAATTGTAGAGCCTGGTGTGAATGTTGGTAAGTTCGATTCTGGATTAGAAGTAAAGTACATAAAGATCTTTAATGAAGCACTAACAGTTTCAAAAGAAGATGATTGGAAGGAGCTAGAGGTTTCTAAAGGAAGTCCTGGTGAAATTATAGTGTCAGGTGAACATGTTTGCAGAAACTATTATAACAACAAAGATGCATTTCTAAAGACTAAGATTGTTGATGATAGAGGACGTGTTTGGCACAGAACTGGTGACCTCGGCTTTGAAGACAGTAGAGGAGACTTATGGCTTGTAGGTCGAGTTCATAATGCTATCAATAGAAATGGAGAGTATTGTTTTCCAGTAAGGGCCGAAATTATAATGAAGAGAATTCCTCTGGTTCTTCATGCTGCATACCTTGGAATTGAAGACTCTGAACTTGGAGAAAAGCCTATCGCTGTTTTCTCGGTTTCAGAGGATTCTAATATTGAAGATGCTAAAAAAGAGGTCGAGAGATTACTCACAAAAAATAAGATTATTTTTGATGACATCATTCATGTTGACAAGATTCCTATGGACCCGAGGCACCACTCAAAAGTGGAGTATCATGTCCTAAGAGCGACATTAAAGGATTTGAGGAAAGTTTAGGTGGAAAGATTTAACTCAAACCATTCAGATAAAAAGTATCTACAAGATAGGTATAAGTGGATTCAATTCTTTATTGAAAGGTTTGATCCTCTTAGTCACTTGATTATGATATCTCTCTTTATCGCTGGTCATATGTCACTAGTAGATAAGGGAGTTTCAAGTGATGCTCTTCTTTTATTTATTGGAACTACAGTATTTTTCTTTAAGTTAAGATGTTTTGATGAGGTTAAGGATTTAGATCTTGATATGAAGATTAATCCTTCTAGACCTCTACCAAGAGAGCTTCTTTCTGTCTTTGATATGAAAGATGCAATAATTCTTTGTTTTATTTTTGAAAATATAATCTTCTACACTATAGATCTTGATGCTGGTATTGCTATGAGTATTGCTTCTCTATATTCATTGATTATGTATAAAGAGTTTTTTTTAGGCTCTTGGTTTAGAGATAAACTCACAAGTTACGCTTCAGCACACACTCTCGTTACAATTCTTTTAAGTTTGAGTATCTTTTGCGCTATAGACGGTAGAGCATTGTATGCTCTAGATATATCTATGTATTTCTTTTCAGTTGTAAGTTGGCTTCTGTTTAATATATTTGAGCTAGGTCGAAAAACATTTCTTGAATCTGAGGAAAGAGATCAGGTTGAGTCATATTCTAAAGTGTGGGGTAAGGGAGGAGCAGTTGTTCTTGTTTTAGTACATGCTTGTATTGCTGAAGTCATACTAGCACTTGGGGTGGGTCTCTCTTCTTCTTTTGCTAAGATTTACTTTAATAGTTGCTTCGTTGTCTTTGTTCTTTCTGGAATCTATTTTCTGATTAAAAAGAGTGGGAGAAGTGGATCTTTTTTTAGAGGCTATTCTTCATTTTATATAATTTTAATATATTTAGGCGTCATCATTGAGAAATTACTCTAGGGAAAAAATATGCTTTTAATAAATAAGAAAACAACAAGAAACTTTGCTAAAAAGCAGGCCGGCGGAAAGGGATACAATCTTTACCTGCTAGCGACTAAAGGAATTAATGTTCCTGCTTTTTCAGTGATTCCTTCACATCTCTTTGAGGATTTTGTAGAACGAAATAAACTTGGTGAGGAAATAAAGAATGCCTTGAGTAATCTCTCCTTTAAAGATGCAGCTGCAAAAATTGAAAAAATAATACTAAGTGGAAACTTTATAGGACCTGAAGAAGAAGCTATATATAGCCTGATTAAGTCTTTTTCGGGGACTCATTTCTCCGTTCGATCGAGTGCTGGAGATGAAGATGGTGGAGAGCATTCTTATGCAGGACAGCTCTCATCATATTTATATGTCTCATCGCTTGAGAAATGTTTAGAGTCGATTAAAAAGTGTTGGGCATCAGCTTTTTCAGAAAGATGTCTTGTTTACAGAAAGGAGAACTCTATTGAATTAGAGAAAATTCTTGTATCTGTAGTTATCCAAGAAATGATTGACCCAGATGCTAGTGGTGTTGTTTTTACCTGTAACCCTGTTACAAATAATATTGATGAACTAATGGTTAATTCTGTTTATGGAGTTGGTGAAGGATTAGTCTCTGGTCTCCTTGAAGGTGATACCTATATTGTAAGTAAGCATGACCGCACTTTAGTCAGTAAGGAGATTGTAGAAAAGGAAAAGGCACTAAAAGGCGACTTTGAGAATGAAAAAATATATGAAGTAGAGATTAGTGAAGATAAAAGAAATATCGATTCACTAAGTGATGACCAGTTGGCCGAACTCTCTAGAATATCAATTCAAATTGAAGATCTTTATCAGTGTGCTCAAGACATTGAGTGGGCACTTAAAGATGGTGTGTTTTATATACTTCAGACAAGACCTGTGACGACACTGACTGCGACAACGAAAGGAATTTTAAACCTATGGGACAATTCAAATATTGTTGAAAGTTATGGAGGGATGACTAAGCCTCTGACTTATGGTTTTGCTAGATATGTCTATAATCAAGTCTATATACAGTTCTGTGAAGTTTTGATGGTTCCACAAAGCCATATTAAAGAAATGAATTTCTTTCTGAAAAATATGCTAGGTCTATTTTATGGGAGAGTATATTACAACCTCTTTAATTGGTATAAGTTAACAAGTATTCTTCCTGGCTATAAGTTCAATCGTCAATTTATGGAAACAATGATGGGAACTAGTGAGTCTTTAGGCGATGAGATCGCAGAGAGAATCAAGCCTCCAAAGTTTCATAATAGTTTTGGTTCAAGAGTGAGGAAGTTCTTTACTGGTTTTAAGTTCTTTTACTTTCATTTAAATATTCAAAATATAGTAGATAAATTTCTATCTGACTTTCATGCTATTTATGATGTTTACAGAAAGAAAGACTACTACGCGATGACTGCTGATCAAATTTACGATGAGTACATGGGATTAGAAAAAGATATTCTATGGAAGTGGCACGCTCCAATCATTAATGACTTTCTTTGCATGGTCCACTTTGGGGTCTATAAAAAGCTAACTGAGAAGTGGCTAGATCACTTAGGACAAAATTTTCATAATGATCTATTGGCCGGCAATGGAAATCTTGAATCTGCAGAACCAACAAAGCAGCTCATAAGTCTTTCTGGGGTCGTTGTTAAAACTGAAGGGCTAAAAGATTTTATTTTTTCAACTAAGAATGAATTCTTATTAGAGGCACTAAATCAATCAGAGTATCAAGAGTTCTATGCGCTAGTATCAACATACCTAGATAAGTATGGATTTAGATGCATGAGTGAGATGAAGCTTGAACAAAAAGATATGCACTTAGAGCCGAAGCTTTTCTTTGTTTTCTTGAAAAATATTATTAATTCGGGGCAGATAGATCTAGAAGAGTTTGAAAGGCGAGAACATGAGATTAGAGAGAATGCTGAAAAACTTCTAAAAGAGAATATCTCGGGTGTTAAAGGTTTGATTTATTCATGGTCATTGAAGCACGCTAGAAAAGCTGTCATGAATAGAGAGAATACTCGCTTCTGTAGAACTAGAATTTACGGTGTTGTTAGATCAATGTTCTATGCTATGGGTGAGAACTTTGCAAAGAATGGAATAATAGATAAAGATGAAGATATTTTCTTCTTAGATCTTGAAGAGTTGAAGGGGGCCTTTGAGGGGACAAACTCTGTTCAAGATTTCAAAATGATTATTGACGCAAGAAAGAAGGAATATGCTGGATATGAAGATAGTGAGCCTGAAAGTAGGTTTATGACTCGAGGACCAGTGTATTGGAAGAATAATCACTTCCCTGCGCCTGTAGTTATTGATTCAAATATAGAGCTAAAAGATAACGAAATGTTAGGTCTTGGATGTTGCCCAGGTATCGTCGAAGGTGTAGTTAAAGTGATTTTATCTCCGGATGATAATTTAGAGCTTAACGGAGAAATCCTTGTCACCCATAGGACTGATCCAGGCTGGATTCCTCTATATCCATCTGCTAGTGCCCTTCTTGTTGAAAGAGGTGGTTTATTATCTCACTCTGCTATTGTTGCTAGAGAAATGGGACTTCCTACTATTGTTTCAATCAAGGGTCTTACTAAGAGGCTTGAGACAGGTATGAAAATTAGAATTAATGGAGAATCTGGCTTAATTGAAATTTTAGATTAAAAAAAAGGCCCTTAAAGGGCCTATTTTTTATTTATTATGAATTAAAATTTTAATCTGGTGACGGAAGATAACTTCAATTTTATCACCATCTATTGTCTTATCAACAACACCTGGTCCAAATTTTGAGTGATCAATGATATCACCTTGAGCAAATTGTCCACGAATTGAGTATTCTTGAGACTTACTTGTCGCTGAATTGATTGCTTCCATCCAAAGATCAGCAACAGAAGTTGTTGTTTTAGACGTTTTTCTCGTTGTTTTCTTTCTTGTCGCTGCTTTCATTTTCACTGCAGATGGATCTTTATAAGCATGCGTATCTTTACACGTTCTACATTCTACTCTGTGAATTGTCTGTGCGTCTTTCATAGCAACGATCATATGTGCTAATGTTAGTTTACATTTTGAGCAATAGGAAAGAATCTCTTTTCCTACATTTAAATCAGACATTCTGATACCTTTGTTTTGGATTTGTTATAATGAATTGTTAGTAAGATAGAATATAAAGAACTTCGAACAAAGTAAAGACGGAACGCAACGCAAATATGCAGAATAAACTACTAATAAAGGCTAAAACTTTACCAAATAAAGCAGGCTGTTACCTAATGAAGAAGATTAGGTCAGGCGAAGAAACTGTATTATATGTAGGTAAAGCAAAAAACTTGAGAAATAGGGTCCTAAGCTATTTTAATAACTCTGCTAAGTCTCCAAAAACAGAAATTTTAGTCTCTCATATAAATGATTTTGATTTTATTATGACGGAATCTGATGCTGAGGCATTTGTTCTTGAAAATAACCTAATTAAGAAGTTCTCACCAAAATATAATATTCGATTAAAAGACGATAAATCTTACCCATATATCTGTGTAGATTTAAATGAAGACTTTCCAAGACTTATGTACGAAAGAAGGCCTAAAAAGAAAAAAGGTGTTGAGGTTTTTGGTCCATTTGTAGTTGGAAGTAATATTTCTGAAATTATACGAATTTTAACAAAATCTTTTACTTTAAGGGATTGTTCTTTGAAAGACTTCAATTCAAGAAAAGAGCCTTGCTTATTGTATCAAATGAAACAATGTACAGCTCCTTGTGTTGATCTAATATCTAAAGATGAATATAGAAGAGACCTTGATCTCGCATTGAGCTTTTTTCGTGGTAGTGGTGAAAAAGGTTTAAAAGAGCTAGAAAATAGAATGATGAACTTTGCAGAGGCCGAACTTTTTGAAAGTGCTGCTATGTTAAGGGACAATATTGAAACTCTTAATACATTCTTGAATTTCTCAAAACAAAAGAATGCAGAGATTTCCCATGGTGTTCGAAATGTCGATATATTAGCGTACCACGTTGGGGAAATTGAAGTCGACATCTCCCTTTATATGATGAGAGAAGGGCTCTTACTTGGACATAAGAACTTCCATTTCCCATCTGTGGATTGTAGTGACGATTTTGATGATGAGGTTGCTCAGTATATCTTTCAATATTATTCATCTACATTTGATAAATTGCCCGACAGGTTAATTACAAGTTTTCCTAAGGACTTAAATGATACTCTTCATCTTGCTTTTAAGAAGGTTCATGACCTAAATATTAAGTGTTCAACTCCAGGTCAAAAATTCAAATCATTGATGAAGTTAACACAAGACCATGCATTTGAGCATCAAAGAGTTAGAATTTTAAATGAAGATAGTACTTATGTAGGGCTTAATAAGCTTAAGGATTTACTTTCTTTAAGAGAGAGACCTGTCGTTCTTGAATGTTATGATATCGCAATTTTTCAGGGAAAATCGCCAACTGCCTCGCAAATTGTTTTCAATGATGGAAGAGCAGATAAGAAATCATATAGACACTATCACTTAGAGGAAAGGCCTGAGGGCAATAATGACTTTGCTATGATGAGTGAAGTTATCAATAGAAGGATTAAAAAAGGAAAGCTGCCTGATGTGTTTGTAGTTGATGGTGGATTAGGGCAAGTGAATATATTTCTAGAGGCGCTTAAAGACCATAATGTTTCAGTACCTGTGGTCGGAATTGCAAAATCTAAAGTAGATAAGAAGTCTAATTTTAAATCAAAAGAAGTCGTCAGAAGTGAAGAGAGACTTATTATTCCAGGGAGATCTAACCCTTATCAATTAATGAAGTGTAAATCACTCTTTAGAATTGTCACTCAAATGAGAGATGAGGCGCATAGGTTCTCTAGAAGGCTTCACCATAAAGAAGAGAAGAAAAAGCTAATTACGAGCTGGGTTGATCACGTTGAGGGTGTAGGTCCAGTTGCTAAAAAGAAAATTCTCGAAAAGTTGGACCTATCGATTAAGGAACTAAAACTTTTAAATGAAATTGAGCTACAAGAGCATTTTGGTGTTTCAAAGAAGTTAGCTAAGGCCATAGCAAAAACTCTGGCCTCATACTAGTATGATCTAATTTATAATATGAATCATTTTTTTGTTGCCTTGACCGCACTCTGGACATCTTGCTGTCTCTTGTACAATAAGGTTTTTAAAGTCTGATAAATGGGTTTGTACTAACTTTGCATTACATATATTGCAGTTATCCATATGTTTTTTTACTTGGTCTATATCTCCATAATATTCTTCAAATTTTTCAAAGCGGAAGTCTAGTTCTTGTGACATTAAGTCATCTCCTTGCAGGTATTCATGTACTAGTATATTTTTCGGGATATTTTGGAGTTGGGTTAATTTATGATATGTTTATTTCAAATTAGGGCCCTATTTACCTAGTAAGCCTTTAAAATTAGATGAGATTAATTGAGACCATGAATAAATATCAGAAACTCCGTAGTGATATCAGTGATATAGCCAATAATGAAGGAATAGCTAAATTCTATTCTGGAGCTATCTTTGGTCATACAAGCTGGTACACTTCATCACACTTTGAGAAACCTGAGGCCATTAGGACCTCTGTTGAAGTTCCTGAGCAAAAGGTCGAGACAATCATTGAGCGTCCAAGTGCAGAGGAGTCTCCCTCTAGGAATGAAGTTCTAAAGTCTCTGGCCAAGAAGGTTGAAGAGAGTGGTCCAATTCAATCTAAATTTGGAAATATTGTAAAAGACTCTAAATCAACATCACTTGGAAGTAACCTCAAGTTGAGTGCAGACTTAGAGAACTATAAAGAGATGGTCGAGAAGTTTAACCCAAGTTTTAGATTTGAAGACTTTCAAGGTGTATCGACCTTAATTGTTGGAGAGTCTCGAATTGATGAGTTAAATGATGAGACCTCTCACATAAAAACAAAGCACGATAATTCTGAACTTCTTGGTAAAATGATCATTCCTATGAAACTTGAGGAAGGGGAGTTTGTTAGAAGTTCACTCATTGGAAAGACTGATGACGAAGTATTACAAAATATCTTAAGTGAGATTTATCTCCTTAGACCTAAGGTTGTCATTTCTCTTGGTGCTGTTGCTACAAACTTCTTATACGGAAAGAAGGAAAAACTTTCAAAGATTCATGGAAATGAGATTGAAAGAGTTATCGAAAATGAAAAAGAGCTAGTAAACTTCACTCTCTTTCCTATCTTTCATCCTGATTTACTCGAAATAAACCCATCAATGAAGCGAACAGCATGGATGGATCTTCAGAAAGTGATGAAATTCCTCGGAAAATTATAATATTATATTGAGACCTTTTTAAATTAAGCATACAATAATGTAGTTATAACTCAGGATGGAGTTTACTTGCATAGGATATGCTTTCTTTTAATTCTACTTAAAATTTCAACTCTAAATGCTTTTGGAGAGATTACTCCGTATTTGGTTACCGGGACACCTGAGCCTAAGATACGCGTTCGAGTAAGTAAGTCATTAAAGAATGTTATAATTTCTGGTACAGATCTAAATAGAACCTTTCATATTGGAAACCAGAAAAAGACTTTCTCCGGTAGAAAGAAGATCAAATTCAATTGTAGCCTATTTGGTGAGAATAAAAGATTTAAAAAGCGTGGTCCAACACTTCTTGCTTCTCTAAACTCTATGACAGGACTTGTAACTGTTGGTGACAAAAAGTACATGGGGACTGTTGATATTGTAAGCTCGGTTGGAAATGATAGCTGTGATGTTATTCAGGAGACTAGGCTTGAGGATTATATTAGCGGTCTTCTAGCAAAAGAAATGAATAGCGCATGGCCTTTGGAGGCCCTAAAAGCCCAGGCGGTAGCTGCTAGATCATACGCCCTTCATAAAATGGAAACAGATCACGTCTCTAAAACTTTAGGTAGAGTCGCTCACTATGACTTAGAGAGCTCTGAAAAACATCAGGTCTCGGGTAGTTTTTTCGACATCACGAGAAATACTGACCTTGCAACTACAGAGACAATGGGAGAAGTGTTAGTAACACCAAGAGGGAAGCTAACTCCGATATTCTTTCATGCCAAATGTGGAGGAAAGCTTCTTCGTCCTGATCAAGTGTGGAGCAATGCTGTAAGTGGGTATAATTCTACCCCAGAAGGAAACTACTGTCATGGGCATGGAACTAAGGACTGGGATAATAAAGTGACGTATAAGCGATTTGTATCGTTTATAAAGTGGCTTCAAAAAAAGAAACTCATCTCTGTATCTAAGAAGATAACTGGCAAAAAGAAAATTAAAATCCTCAAAGACACTAAAGATAAAAACAATATGAGACTCTATTGGGGAGATCTTCATATTGTCATAAAAAAGCCTTTGTTTAGAAGATATTTTGGAAGGTTTACATTTCCTTCAAATAACTTTGAAATGAACTGGGATAGTAAGCATAACTCATTTGTAGTCAGTGGTAGTGGTCTTGGTCATGGAGTAGGTATGTGTCAATTGGGAGCTTTAGACATGGCCAAAAAGGGGTGGGGGTATCGCAAGATATTGGCTCACTACTTCCCCGGACATAAACTAGAAAAAGCATATTAAAAAAGGCTTCTTTCGAAGCCTTTCTCTTTTATAAATTAAGTAATTATTTATATTAGTATGAAACACATCCAACTTTCGTAAACCAAGTCTCTACTTGAAATACTGGTAGGTAAGAGTAGTTCGGGTCCATTTGAGATTGCATAGATGTTTGAGATGAATCAACCATTCCATGTCCACAACTTACTTCGTCATCTAGAACAATCTTTCCAGAGAAATTTGTTAATTGTCTAGTATCACTAATATATGGAGCTCCATTACTTGAGCTCATTGAGCACATTGATAATAGAACGTTGTAACCAATAACTTGAGAGCTACTTGTTACTTTTTGTACAATCATGACATCACCGTAATAACCAACTCCAACGTACTCTCTCGCAACTGATGTACCACCAATTCCTCCTGAGTTAAATGTTCCTGAAATTGTAGTTTGAGAACTTCCTGAAAAGCTGCTCGAACTAAAAGTGTAGATATTTGAAAGTCTCTGACCGGTTCTACATTGAATCTGATTTAAAAGAGCAGAGTAGTTTGAGGCACTAAGTTGCGCTGTTGTAGATGTAGGAAGAGTAATTCCTGTTGAACTAACAGTATTTTTCTTTTCACTATCACCACAGGACCAGAACAAGGTTGCTGCCAAAGTAAAAATAATTATCTTTTTTAAAGAATGCGACTTCATTAACTACTCCTCAAAGGTTCTAAGACCCAAGCGATTAGACTTTTCTCTATACATGTCGGGTAATGGAGCAATTTACTTTAGGAAAAATAGACCTATTTCAATTTTTCTTAATGATTATTCAATAATTTGATAAGCTTAGAGGATATAAATAAAGGAAGATTAATTTGAACTTTTCAAGTGTTTTAAAGAATGCATTCAATTATAAGCTGTTGAAAACGGACGAAGAAGTCCGATTTAGGCTCATTAATGGACTTAAGATTGCGTCTATTCCTGTGCTTACTTGTTTTGTTTTAATCATATTTTTATGGGTTCTTCTCTCTATGGACCTAGTTTTCTTTAAGTCTAATGGTTACGATAATTTTGAACAATTTAATGAAGTTTTCTATGACTTTATAGTGTCGAAGCTATTGGAGTTCTCTCTTCTTTTTATTGCTCATTTTGCAATGACTTTAATTTTTGGAATATATATATCAGAGTTATTACTTAGACCTTTTAGAGTAATAGGTGACTACTGTGAGAAGTACCTAGAAGATAAGTCAACTTCTTATGATCCTGACTTCTTCAGTGATTTAAAACTTTTGACAAGATTTAGTGAGTGGTTCTTTAATACTATTTATATATCTGAACAGAATGGGTCCCTAAAGCCGATTAATCTTCCAACAAAGTTTACTCGAATTCATAAGCCTGTTTTTGAAACTGGATTCTTTCTTCAATTCTTATTCTTGATTTTAGCAACATCTATAGTGTCTGCAATTTTCTTTTTTGAGGTTATTACAGGAGTGCATGACCAAATTGTTAGGATGGCCTTTGATATTCTTCCTAATAAGTATGAGATTCAATACTTCCTACTATACCAATCTTCAGTTCTGAGTAATATTATTGCTGGTACGATTACAGTGCAAGTTTTTGCCTATATTATGCTGTCAATTAGTCTTTATAAGAAGGTTTCAACTCCAGCGTTTGGAATTTTTGCAACAATGAGGTCTTTCATAAAAGGGCGCTATGACTCACGAGTTCACCTTATTGGATACTCATATCTTAGGCCACAATGTCGTAAATTAAACAAATATTTATCTGAAATGCAAAAGTCTTTACATAAAGCTGACAAAAATAGCATTCAGGACTAGTATAATAATGTCGAGGAAGAATTACTAAGCGAATAAGGAATTCGAATATAAATAACAAAGGAAAAAGAATGTTTAAAAAATTAATTAAAACTAGTTTACTGCTACTGACGGTTGCCGGTCTTTCAAGCTGTGTATCTGATAAGCAGGTTGTAGAGGCCCTTAAGAAAAATCCAAAAGCACTATTTGAAATAATTGAAGAAAATCCTGCTGACTTTATGGAAGCTGTTCAAAAAGCTGCCAAAGCTGCTCAGTCAGAAATGGGTAAGAGAAGAGAGCAAGAAGAGAACAAGAAGTTTGAAGAAGCATTTGATAAGCCACTTCAAGCTGAAATTAGAAGTGATGAGACTTTTAGAGGAGCTAAAGATGCTCCACTTACACTTGTTGAGTATTCAGATTTTCAGTGCCCATTCTGTGTAAGAGGATTTAACACTGTTAAAGAGTTAATGAAGAAGTACGATGGTAAGATCAGACTTGTTTATAAGCATTTACCACTAAGTTTTCACAAAGAAGCACTTCCTGCTGCTCATTACTATGAAGCAATCAGACTTCAGAGTGAAGATAAAGCATTTAAGTTTCACGATGCTATTTTTGACAACCAAAGAAAGCTTTCTCTTGGAGATTCTTTCTTAAAGAAAACTGCAAAAAGTGTTGGAGCAGACATGAAGAAACTAGCTAAAGATGTTAAGTCTAAAGCTGTTATCGAAAGAGTAGAGGCCGACATTAAAGAAGCTGCTAAGTTTGGTTTCCAAGGTACTCCTGGTTTCCTATTAAATGGTATCCCTGTTAGAGGAGCATATCCAATTGATCACTTTGAGAAAATTATTGCGAAGCTTAAAGAGAAAGGAAAAGTAGAACTATAATTAGTTTTGAAATTACTTTATATCTAAGGCCCCTCTTGAGGGGCTTTTTTATTTCTAAATATAATCTTAAGCTTGTCTAATTTGTCTATTTTTATAAATTGAATTAAACTAAGGTTATGGAAGAGAATACTTACAGTAAATTTAATCGTCCAAAGTTTTATAAATCGAATATAGATTCTCTTGATTTTGAAAATGTTAAGAGTATTGATTTACTTGTGGAAGATGTTGAGAAAGGGGAGATCCTTGAATCAACAGAATTTTTTCGATCGTATATCTATGAACTAAAAAATATTTTAGATGAAGACTCACCTAAGAGTGCTCTAGAAAGCTTCTTTAAGTTAGAGCATAACTTGGATAAATTCTATTCTCATCTTGCACTAGATGAAAACTTTCCTGATTTATTAACTTTCCATAGAAACTTTTCACCAACAGTTCTGCGCATTTTTTGGGAAGCCATTTCTTTAAATGATAATGATTCTTTAATGGAGAGGGTTCTCGAAGCATTTAGAATTGCCCTTGAAGAAGAGTTGTATCTCTGGCACGAAAATCTTCATTAACTCAAGAAAAATCTTAAAATTTTAGAAAAAAGGTATTCTCCGAGTAAAAAAGTATGTCTAATTGTGACAATATTTTGACACCACTTCTTCGAGTGATCAGCTAGTTATAAAAAAAAGCGGTAAGAATTTCCTATAAATGTAATGCAGCCTTGATGCTTAGACATTAAAAATGTATAATTTTTGACAGAGCGGTAAGTATTTCTTCTACTCAAGAAAAATACACCGATTTATAAAACCAGGAAGGTAATAAAATGGCAGACGGAGATGCTAATTTCAGCAAACCCGCCGACTCAGGCAGTGGAAAAAATCCTCTTCTAACAATTGTAATGATTCTTCAATTAATTTTGATGGGTGGAATTGCATACTTTCAATATATGGCACATCAGAAGTTAGCGGCTACAGAGTCAGTAATGGACGTTGTTAAGAGTGATATGAAGGCCGGAGCTATTGATGAATCTAGTGAAACTGGTGAAGCTCGTGAAGAAGAAGGTATCTTATTTCCTTTAGATAACTTTACTGCAAACTTGGCCCAAGGTGATGGTCCTAGAAGATTTGTAAGACTTAACGCTGTTTTAAAATTTAATAGAGATTCAAGCGAAGAAGAGTTTAAAGCAAGAAAGCCACAGATTAGAGATACGATTATTAGTATTTTAAACTCTAAGAGAGCTGAAGATCTTCTTAAAGTAGAAGGGAAGAATTATTTAAAAGAAGAAATTAAAGCCGCTATTAATAGTTTTTTAGTAGACGGAAAAGTAATAGACGTATTTTACGTTAGTTTTCAAATTAACTAACTAGTTTTTAGGCAAAATGATTTTGCCATTTAACAACTTGTAAAATGATCCCAGGAGGGGAGAATGGCCCAGGTCCTAAGTCAAGACGAAGTCGACGCGTTATTAAATGCTGTAAATGATGGTGATTCAGATGATTTATCCTTTGGTGGAGACTCTGATGATTTTGATGGTGCAGATGAAACCGACGATAATATACAGGCCTATGATTTAACCAATCAAGACCGTGTTATTCGTGGGCGAATGCCTATTCTTGAAATTATCTATGAAAGATTTATTAGATCATTTAGAGTGAGTCTTTCAAATTCTCTTCGTAAGATTTCAACTATCTCGATGATCTCAACTGACCTTTTAAAGTTTGGTGAATTCGTTAATACGCTCCCTATACCAAGTTGTATGTGTATTATGAGATTCAATGAACTAAGAGGTCCAGCACTACTAGTTTTTGAATCAAAACTTGCTTACGCAATAATTGATTCTTACTTCGGTGGAACTGATAGACCATTCACTAAAATTGAAGGTAAAGAATTTACAATGATTGAACTTTCTTTCATGAAGAAAGTTATGGATATGGCAATCAATGATCTTGAAGAAGCATGGGCTCCTGTTCATAGAATTGATGCTCAATACTTAAGAACAGAGATTAACCCACAGTTCGTAGGGGTTGTTCCTCCATCAGATGTAATTATTGCAACAACACTAGAAGTTGAATTTGAATCAGCTTCTGGAACAATTATGATTGTAGTTCCTTATTCTACAATCGAGCCAATTAAGCAAAAGCTAAGTTCAAGTTTCCAAACAGATAACGATATGGCCGATAGTATTTGGACTCAGGCCATGAATGAGCATATTAAACAAGCTCACGCTACGATGGTTGTTAAACTAGGCGAAACTTCAATCACTGTTGGTGATCTTGTCACTCTTGAGAAGGGGGATATCGTTCCTCTTAATCAAGAGGCTTCTGGTGAGGTTACTGTAGAAGTTGAAGGTGTTGATAAAATGAGATGCCTCATAGGAACTCATAAAGGCAACAGAGCAGTACAAATTACACAAGTTGATAAAACAATAAAAAGAGAAATGTCCACTACGGAGGAATAAATTATGTCTGATGAGATTAACCAAGATATGAATAATCAATCTAATCCAATGGCCAATGTTGAAGACATTAATACGGCTAGAGTAAGCCAATTGTCTGATGAAGTTAAGGCCGGTGATGATGCTTTAAATAAATTAAAGGTACAGAACTTAGACTTTATTCTTGATATTCCTCTAAAGGTTACAGTTGAGTTAGGAAGAACTGAAGTTATGATTAAAGACCTTTTACAACTAGGTCAAGGTTCTGTTTTAGAACTAGATAAGCTTGCAGGTGAGCCGCTTGAAATTCTTGTGAATGGAAAGCTTGTTGCTAAAGGTGAAGTTGTAGTTGTGAACGAAAAATTTGGTATTAGATTAACAGATATTATCAGTCCGATTGAAAGAATCGAAACACTTAAGTAATGGTAATGGAGCTAGGTATGAAGAAGATCTTAACAATTTTAACTATACTGTTTTCTGTAGGCTCACTACAGGCGGCAGAGAAAATTAAAGTAAAGAGCTTAAAGTACTCTACCAAGAATAACTCTACGGGTGAAATTTCAATTAGATTTGAAGGTAATCTAGAGTCGGCTCCAGAGCTAACACTTAAAGATAGCATGATCCAAATAGCATTAAATAATGCGGTTGTTTGGCCAAAGATTGAAAAGAAAATCTCTGTTGATAAGAACCTAGACTCAACAGTTATGGCCTATCAATTTAATAAAGAAGTTGCCAGAGTAAGAGCAATGCTTCCTTATTCAATCAAAGGTCTAGAAGATAGAGTAAGTATTACAATTCACGGAAGTAATATAAATCTTCAGTTTCCAAGAGTTATCAGCGCTTCTCCAGTTAAGAGAAAAGCGGTTGTAAAGGCCAAGAAACAAAACCTTGAGCAATATGATGAGAGCTACCTCGATAAGCTAATTAAAGAGAAAGAGCAGAGTAAAGCACCAATAAAAAAACTTGCGCAGGCGGCAAAAGCGGCTCCAGTTGTAGCTACAGACAAGGTCAATGTGGCACTATCTGGTATCGAAAAAGATACACTTAATGAAGGTAAGTCTTCGTTTTCATTAACAGGCTACATTGGCAAATTTGTTGCTTTTCTAGGAGTAGTACTTCTTCTCTTCTACGGGGTTGTTGCATTAATGAAAAAAGGTGTTCTAAAGAAAGGTAAGTTAGGTTTTTTAAATAGCACTAAGGTCATTGAAGTCATTAACACAACTTATGTAGGTCCAAAGAGAAGCTTAATGTTAATTAAGGCCCACAAGCAAGTCTTCTTAGTTGCTAACACTGAAAAAGGGATGGAGTTTTTGTCAGAAGTAGATGATATCTCAGGATTAATTAAAGAAGGGGAGAAGTCTCTTTCTGGAAATAATTTTGATTCTGATTTAGGGTCTGCAAACTTAGAAGAAAAATCATTTAATTTAAAAGACGATATCGAAAAATCAGCTGAACAGAATGTTGAGCTTAATACTGATGTAGTGAAGGATAGTGTTAAATTATCTCAAAAGATTAAAGAAAAAGTAAAAACACTTAAACCATTACAATAAGGTTGGTCAGAGCATGGAAGCTCTTTTGAATAAAAAGAATTTTATAAAATTTATCTTCGGATTAATGCTTCTTCAAACAGAAGCATTTGCACAATCTTCAGGTGTAAATCTTCCTGGTATGGCCATCAACTTTGGTAATGGTACTAATTTAGTTGATACAATCCAAGTACTAGTTCTATTCACTGTACTTACTATGGCACCTGCAATACTTATTCTTTGTACTTGTTTTACAAGAATCATAGTTGTTCTAAGTTTTATGAGACAAGCAATTGGTACTCAGAGTATGCCGCCAAATCAAGTTCTAATTGGGTTTGCATTATTCTTATCAATATTTGTTATGCAACCTACTGGAGAGCAAATATATAAAAATGCAATTACTCCTTATGTTGAAAAGCAAATTACTACGACAGTAGCACTTGATAGAATAGAATATTCTTTACGTGGTTTTATGACAAAGCAGGTTCGTAAAGCAGATATTGGCCTTTTCTATGATGTTACAGGAAGAAAAGCTCCCAATACGATTGCTGATGTTCCTATTCATTTTTTAATTCCAGCGTTTATTATCTCCGAGTTAAAGACGGCCTTTCAAATAGGCTTCTTATTATATATTCCATTTCTAATTCTAGATATGGTTGTCGCGTCAGTTCTAATGGCAATGGGGATGATGATGTTACCACCAGTGGTAGTTTCACTTCCATTTAAATTATTACTATTTGTTTTAGTCGATGGTTGGCAGTTAGTTACGGGATCAATACTGAGATCGTTTCATTAAGAAGAGGTAGAAAATGGGTTTTGACGGAATATCAGATATTACAAATCAGGCAATTAAGATTGCACTACTAATCTCCTCTCCAATGCTCGTAGGAGCACTTGTTATGGGTATCTTAGTTTCAATCTTTCAAGCAGTAACACAAATCAACGAGCAGACACTTTCTTTTATTCCAAAGATTTTAGTGATTGTTGGAGCTCTTGTAATTTTTGCTCCTTGGATGTCTGATACTTTAACAACATTTACTAAGGAATTAATTATTAGTATTCCTCAGGTGGTTGCAGGTAGATGATAAATATTCAGGTTGTTGATCAATATTCAGTGATTGCTTTTTGGTTATGTTTTACCAGATTCATTGCTGTAAGTTTTCAACTTCCAATATTTGATAATGGTGCAGTTCCTAATCTTGTAAAGATACTAGCGACTCTTGTTATCACTTATGCATTTTTTCCATTCCTAGAGCAACAGATATTAGTAGATGTTGTTCACTATGGAGTAGATGGTTTTTGGTATTTAACAATATTTAATACTATCGTTGGTTTATTAGTTGGGTTCTTTGTGAAGATTATCATGAGTATCTATACAGCAGCAGGGTCTGTTATTACTCAACAGGTTGGGTTTGGTGCAGTTAGTTATTTTGACCCAACAAGTTCTCAACAAATTGGTCCATTTGAGCAGTTAATTAAATGGACAGTACTTATAATTATTTTATCTTCTGGTGCATTACTTCCAATGTTTAAAGGAATGTACTCATCTTTTTTCTCTATTACTGCTTTAGACATGGGGAAATTTGCTGCGAGTCCAGAGTTTTACTTGAGGCTGTTTAAGAATATGTTTCTTTCGGCCCTGATGCTTTCTTCGCCAATGATTTTTACGAATATGTTGATTATGACAATTCTTGGAATCGTGGCAAGAACAGTTCCGCAAATGAATGTTATTATGGTGAGTTTCGCCGTAAATATAGGACTAGGATTATTAGTCTTTATTGCAACCTCTCAAGAGTTTTTTCGTGTAGCAATTAAAATGTATACGGATAACTTAGGTGATTGGTTTCAATTTATAATCTAGGATAGCCAATGGCAGATGGTGGTGACAGCGACGCAGAAAAGACGGAAGACCCTTCCGCGCATAGAATCGAAGAGTTTCGAAAGCGTGGAGAGGTCGCATCGTCTAAAGAACTAACGAGTGTGTTAGTTCTTGCAGCATCATTGATGACGCTTGGGCTTTCTATGGTTTATATGTATGAGGTTCTTTCTGAATTTGTACAGTGGTTATATACACTAGATACTGCAAGTGCTTATACAGAAAAATCGATGAATACAATTGTGCATAAGCTAATTACTGTTTCTCTTAAAAGTGTAGCACCAATGTTTTTAGTTACTTTAGCTATAGGTGTTTCAGCTAATGTGGCCCAAGTGGGATTACTCTTTTCACCAGAAGTACTAGAGTGGAAACCAGAGAGAATTAATCCATTGCAAGGAGTGAAGAAGCTCTTTTCAATGAAGTCATTAGTGGAGGCCGTAAAAGGTGTTTTCAAGTTTATTTTTATCCTTGGGATTGTTTACTACTTTTTAAAAGATGAAATGCATACTTTTGGAGGTTTTTTTCATTTAGATTTCTTCCAGTCATTTCTGTATGGGAAGACCTTCTTGATTAAACTTGGGTTTGCAATTGTTTTAGGTCTTGTTGTGATTGCTATTGGAGACTTTGCTTATCAGAAATTTTCTTACAAAAAGAAACTGATGATGACTAAAGAAGAAGCAAAGCAAGAACATAAGCAACAAGATGGTAACCCTGAGATTAAGCAAAGAATTAGAGCTGTTCAAAGAGAGATGTCTCAAAGAAGAGTAATGAGCGAAGTACCAAAGGCGGATGTTATTGTTACTAACCCGACTCATATTTCAATTGCTTTAAAGTATGACCCTGAAACAATGGTCTCACCTGAAGTGATAGCAAAGGGAGCAGATGTATTAGCTCTTAAGATAAGAGAAATTGCAAAGGGACATGATATACCAATTGTAGAGAATGTTCCTTTGGCACGAGGATTGTATAAGACAGTTAAAGAGGGGCAAGGAGTGCCACGAAATCTTTATAAAGCTGTCGCTGAAGTTTTAGCATTTACATATAAATTAAAGAAACAAAAAAAGGCTTTAAGCTAATAGGAAAAATCCATGGAAGGAAATTTCGCTGAAAAATTCAAAGCACTAAGTAAGAACTCAGATCTTATGGTTGCAGTAGGTTTATTACTCATTCTAAGTGTAATGATTATCCCTGTACCTCCGTTCTTATTAGACTTACTTTTTGCTCTTACTTTATCTGGATCAGTTATAATTTTACTTATAGCTGTTTACTCAAAAAAAGCATTAGATTTTTCAACTTTCCCTTCTGTTTTACTAGTTTCAACACTATTTAGACTTTCCTTAAACGTAGCATCTACAAAGAATATTCTTATCCGTGGTGGATCAGAAGGTGTTAGTGCTGCAGGTGAAATTATTAGAGCTTTTGGAGAGTTTGTTGTTGGTGGTAATTACGTAGTTGGTATTATCGTCTTTATTATCCTAGTCATAATCAACTTTATGGTTATTACAAAAGGTGCTGGTAGAGTTGCTGAAGTTGGTGCAAGGTTCACTTTAGATGCAATGCCTGGTAAGCAGATGGCAATTGATGCAGATTTAAATGCTGGTCTAATAGACGATGCGATGGCCAAGAAAAGAAGACAAGAAGTTGCAGAAGAAGCTGACTTTTACGGTTCTATGGATGGTGCGTCGAAATTCGTAAGAGGAGATGCCATTGCTGGTATCTTGATTACTTTTATTAACGTTCTAGCAGGTATTGCAATTGGAGTTATGCAATATGATCTAAGTGCTGGCGACGCTGCAGAAGTCTTTACTCTCTTAACAGTTGGTGATGGACTTATTTCTCAGATACCTGCTCTTGTTATCTCAACTGCTGCCGGTATTATTATTACAAGAAATACATCTGAAGACTCTCTAGGGTCTCAGATTACAAACCAATTCAAGGTACATCCAAAAGCTATATATATTGCAAGTGGAACACTCTTTGTTTTTGCAGTAATTCCAGGCCTTCCAAAAGCACCATTTATGATGATAGGAAGTCTCTTGGCATTTGTAGGATGGAGAATGGAAAAAGGCGCTGCAGAAGATAAAATTGCAGCAGCTCAGGAAAATACTGAAGAAAAGAAAGCAACTCCAGATAGTTTAGAAGATTTACTAAACTTAGAGCTAGTTGAACTAGAAGTAGGTTATGGGCTAGTAAACCTTGTTGATGCTGAGCAGAATGGTGATTTACTTGAAAGAATTACACATATTCGAAAACAATTCGCTTTAGACTGGGGTGTTATCATTCCTTCTGTTAGAATTAAAGATAACTTAGAGTTGAAACCAGGAGGGTACAGCATCAAAGTTAAAGGTATTGAAGTGGCCAGTGGAGACTTAATGTCTGATCACTTTTTGGCCATGGATCCAGGTTCAGTTATTGAGAAGATTGATGGTGTAGAAACTGTTGAACCAGTTTTTGGACTACCTGCTGTTTGGATATCTGAAGACCAGAAAGATGATGCTCAGTACAATGGTTACACAGTAGTAGATCTATCTACTGTTATGGCAACTCATATCACAGAAGTTCTTAAGACAAACTTACATGAACTATTTGGAAGACAAGAGCTTGTTAGAGTTGTGGATAACTTTAAAGAGCAATACCCAAAGATTGTATCTGATCTTATTCCAGAAATATTACCACTAGGAACAGTTTTAAAAGTAATGCAAAACTTACTTAGAGAAGGTGTTTCAATTAGAGACCTAAGAACAATCTTAGAGACTCTTGCTGAGTACGGAACTTCAGTTAAGGATACAGATTCTTTAACTGAGTTCTCAAGACAATCTCTATATAGAACTATTACTGAGTCCATTAGAGGAGATCAGGGAGATGTTCCACTCTTTACTCTAGATAGAAATATCGAAGAGAATATTGCAAATAATATAATTCAAACTGAACAAGGTCAGCAATTGAGCCTAGACCCTAAAATCACTCAACATATACTTGCAAGTCTTAATGAAAAGATTGAAGAAGCAACTAATATGGGTGAGAAAATGGTCGTTCTTTGTAGCCCAGTTATCAGAAATCACTTTAAAAAATTAACAGAAAAATTTATTCCGAATCTTGTTGTGATTAGTCATAATGAATTGAGCTCGGAAGCTAATATTAGATCACTTGGTACGGTGAGGTTGTAGATGTATGTAAGAAAATTTGAAGCTGATTCTTTAGATGAGGCCCTTAAAAACATTAAATTAGAGTTAGGCCCTGATGCTATAATTCTAAAGACTATTACTAATAAAGGGCTCAAAGGTGCTTTCAAGAAGAAAAGAATTGAAATCACTGCCGCCATTAGTGAAAAGAATTATTCAAAAAAAGCGAAAGTAGACCATATCTTAGATGATAGTCAAAAGGGTCAGTTTTATTCGAATAACTCTAGTTATGTTTCTAATATGATTGATGATTATGAAACACATACAAATGAAAACTCAAGAGCAACTGTTGCAGGTCCAAGTGGTGCTGCAGGATATGGGAAGTTAGGTTTGAATAAGTCAGTAAATACAAATGAAAATCAAGCAGTAAAAAATAATGATCTAGATGACTTCTTGTCAGATGCAGTTCATAAAGTAAAAGCTGTAACTAATAATATTGTTCACTCAACTAAAGCAAATGTTGATAACTTCTTTGGAGATCACGAAGAAGAAGTTGAAGAAAGCTTTGAGAGCCAAATTCAAAGTGCCTCTGTTGAAGAATACGAAGTACCACGTAGAGAACAAAGAGCAGAAAGACCAGAAAGAGTAGAGACTAGATCAGAAGTTAAATATGATGACAGTGTTGTTCTTGAACAAAGAAAGAAAATAGACGATTTAGAAAAGAAATTATTTGAATTAAGTAAGAATGTTGAAAGATTAGATAAGAAAGAGCCAAATGGTATTTATGAGCTTAGAGCGACTCTTAGAAGTTTGGATATTTCTGAAAAATATATTCATAACCTTATTAGAAAAGCAATCTTTGAAATGAGCAGAGACGAGCTAGAGGATTCAGAGATTGTTTTTGAATTTGCCTTAAGAGAGATGATTGAGTGTGTAAATACAGCAATGCCTCTTTTCTCTTCTTCTGATTCTGAGGAGGGTGTGGTTACAGTAATCCTTTCTGAGACTTCTACAGGACAAACTTCAATGTCTTATAAGATAGGAGCCCTAAAGCCTGATTCAACTATTGTTAAGAGCAGTTTAAATGGTGCTCATAGCGAAGGAAAAGAGTTTAGTCGTAAGTTATTTGGACTAAACGTATCTGAAACTACAAATGTCGCAGAGACAGTTTCAATGTGTCGAAAAACAATTGAAGAAGGTAAGTGTGCGTTTATAGATTATAAAAATAATTCAGATGATATTAATGAAACGAAAAAATTTATAGATGGATTAAGAAGATCATTTGGCAAGGTGGAAGTATTGATCTCTCTTTCCGCAATTCATTCTGAAATCTATAATAGAAAAGTCGTTTCTAGATACAAAGGTCTAGCAAATGGGATCGTGATTTCAAATTTAGATCTATGTTTAAACTTTGGAGCATTATTTAATATTACTGAAGAAAATAATAACCTTCCACTTAAGTTCTACGGAACAGGTGAAGTTGTTCCTGACGATTTAGAGGCAGCAACTGCAGAAAGATTATTAGCTGGAATTTTTCAGTTCTAAGAAGTAACTAACTTCGACATAGGATTTGTCAAAGTTAAAATATAGGAGACAGGATGTCGACAAAGAGCGCCGCTCAATGGCTTGTAGGCCATAATCGTTTTGAACAAAAGAAAGCATCAAGTTTAGAAAAAAAGAACTTTGGAAACGCAAAGACTATTTCTATTACCTCAGGCAAAGGGGGAGTAGGAAAGACATCAATCTCATTAAAACTCGCTAAAATTCTATCAGAAAAAGGCTATAAGACTCTCGTAATAGATTGTGATTATAACCTTTCAAATACGGCCGTAAAACTAGGTCTTCCTTTGTCGGATAACTTTTACTCTCTGTTATCTGCAAAAAAGTCATTTGATGACTGTCTCGTTAAGCATGATGGCTACTATCTACTCTCTGGTTGTAACGGAAGTATCGAATTATTAAATGAATCAGTTGGTATTGAGAAATTTATAATTGATATTCTTGTTAGTCACGAAAGTGAATTTGATTATATTATTCTTGATAGTCCAGCAGGTATAGGTAGAGAGAACCTTACTTTAAATGCATATAGTGATCATAGGTTTGTTGTAGTGACTCCTGATAGGTCTTCGCTTACGGACTCGTACTCTTTGATGAAAATCTTGAGTAATAAGTATGGAGTGAGTGAAAATCACCTAATTGTGAATAAAATTTCCAGTGATAAGCAGTATAAAAGAATTATTAAAACGCTCGGAGATACTGTCGATAAATTTCTAGGCACTAGGCTAAAAGTTCTTGGTGGCGTTGAAAGAAAGAATATCTCTGTAGATCAGTTTGATCGTATCTTGTTTGGTGAGGAAGAATTTTCCCTTCACCAGAATTTCATTAACATAGTTGAAATGTTCTCCGAAGAGAATGTTGGTACCTTGCTACCAATCTCTGAACATGGACAAGATGTCCATCTAAACGTTTGCTAAGGAGTGCATGAATGTCTTCAATCTCTAAGAAGTTAAAAAATTTAAAAGACTATAGATCAACAGTAGATCCAAAAGTTAAAGATGAAATTATCATCGAATATGCACCATTAATTAAATATATTGCTCAAAGAATTGCTTCAAGACTTCCATCAAACGTTGAATTAGATGACCTTATCTCTTGTGGTGTAATTGGACTGATGGATGCAATTGAGAAGTTTGATCCGAGTAGAGATAATAAATTCAAAACATATGCAGAATTTAGAATTAGAGGTTCTATTCTTGATGAGTTAAGAGCGCAGGATTGGGTTCCAAGATCTGTTAGAGAAAAAGCAAAGCTTGTTGAAAGAGCATATGCAAAAATTGAAGCAGCTGAGGGAAGACCGGCAACAGACGAAGAGATGTGTGCTGAGCTTGGAGTTAACCAAGATGAATTCTACGACCTTCTTAATAAAGCCAAGTCTGTATCAGTTTTAAATATTGATGATTCTGCTTCTTTTAATAAAGGTGATAAGAAACTTATTGCAGGCTTAGAAGATGATAGAAATAGTAATCCTTTTTATGCCGTAGCAAATAAAGGTTCAAGAGATAAGATTAAAGAGGGAATAGGACAACTTCCTGAAAAACAAAGATTAGTACTTTCTCTATACTACTATGAAGATTTAAATCTTAAAGAAATAGGACAGGTTTTAAATGTAACTGAGTCGAGAGTTTCTCAACTTCATACTCAGGCCATTATGAAACTTAAAGTTAAACTAAAAACAACTTTCGATTCTCCTGAAGATATTGCAAGTTAGATAAACACCGGTAAATATGGCGAAAAATCTAAATAGAGATTTTCAACAGGGGATGCAAACACTTGAAGATATTCAAGCCCTGGGAGAGTATAACCTCTCGCCATTAATTGACCAAGCGGCCTTTCACTTTTCTGAAGTTCATAGGAAGGCCGAATTTTCATTTGAAAACCTTAATTCTTATTCAAAAGTTCAAAGCTTCCTTGAGAAAACAATTGATAATCTAATCACGGCCTATACTCTTAGAGACGAAGTGACTCATCAGGTTCTTATTCAAAAAAAATATGAGAATATGTCTCTTGAAAGTTGGAATAGATTGTTAGAAGTATTACCTACAAGTTTACATATTTTAAATATCTTTAAATTTGTTGGTACTCAGAATATGCAAATCTCTAGAAAGGGAATAAAGGTTAGGGGCTTAATTAAGACAGATGAAACGATCATAAAATTTAGAGAAATTGTATATCGCTCATCTCGAAAGTTACTTGAGCAAAATAGTATCTTAACCTACTCTATTGAAGAGTTAGATGATGAGAGGCTATGTTGGCTTGAAATTAATGTCGATATGGAGCATGATGAAAACTTGAGCTATAATGTCGACTTCTCTGAAACGTTAGGAATGAAGCTAGGTTTCTCAAATATTTTTGAAAAATATAAATTGAGTAATGAAGAAGCTAGTAAATTACCTAGACATCTTATTATTGAAATATCCCCAGATTTAAATATATCGAAATACTACCGAATACCTGATCACTATACTACAGATTCAAATTCAAAAGAAATGTTACACTTTTCCTTTTTATTTCGTCCTGTTTCGATCATAATACCTAAGAGTGGTCTTCTGGAAAAGAGACCTTTCAAAGCAAATTGTGAAGACACAGGAAGTGGCTTAGAACAACAGGAAGTTAAAAATCAGATAAGTTCTAATTATAGATATATCGATTTCTTCTCCCTGATTAATCAATCTTAGCTGCTCAATAGAATGTAACTTTTATTCTTTTGAGGTGAGTAAATGAATGTCAAATTCGGCAGATCCCTACAAACGTACTATGCAGTATCTTTTATCGCTCTTATAACCATTGTTGGTTATGGAATATTCTATTTTTGGAATTATGGGCCGGTGAACATTAATAATGTTTCTACTGTTTTTGAAGCAACACTTCAATTAGATGAATTTAAGAAAAGAGATGATATCAAATCTATTTGGTCACAAGTTGATAACGATAGAGTTAGAGATGCCATTACTTCAATGGATGAAGTTCAAAACTATTCTAAAAAGCTGAACTTAATTTCAAGTATTGATAGTTATGATGCACTAGAAGAGTCAATGCAGAAGTCTAAGAAGTCTTTAAATGCACTTATTTCTTATCCTGAAGTTTCTACAATAGTTAATGTACTTCACAATAAAGTTACAAAGTTTGAAAATTTCGTATCTTCAAATAGCTGGAGAACTCTTACTAGGGTATCTAAGAGAATAAACGCAAAAATTAAACCTAGTCGAACAAGAGGTCCTGGTTATTATACTTACTCAAAACTCAATAGACTGTGGTCAAGTGTTAGAGATGATGTTGTCTTAATGGAGAGAGTTACTGAAGGTTCAGTACTTTCAAATGAAGATAAAAATCTAATCTTAACAAAAACAAAAACACTGAAAACTGAAATTACAATGCTCGCTAGCTACCTTTCGGATTTTAAAGTTTTTAGAATTGATTTTTTAGATACGGAGAAAAATTTCAAAGTATGGTTAAAAAACATTGAGCCAGAAATAAGTTTAAAGAAAATACAATTTGAAAGAAATTCTCAGAATATGCTTTTCTCTTTAATTGGTTTACTTGCGGCCATGCTGACTATTGGAATTGCAGGATTCTTCTTATACAGAAGAAGTGAAGCAAAGAATAAGGACGAAGTAGAAAAAGTTGTTATTCACGCTATAAAAGAGGGTGTAATTCCTACTGAAACTTCTTTTGATCAATCTCTTTCTATTAAGACAAGAGAAGAGTTTGATAAGTATAGAGAGTACATACATAAGAGAATGAGTTTTGGATCAATCTTTCAGGATGCCATGCCTTTCTCATCACTTCTTTTAGATTCAAATTTAAATTTAGTATGGGCAAATGGACTTTTTTACGAACACTGGGGACTGTCTGATTATAAGAAAAATGAAGAGAGTGTAACTTGGGATTTTCTACAAAGATTTACGAACTTAGGTGAAAATGATCCTGTTATTAGTGCCGTAAAAGATGATGTTGCTGGAATATATAATATTCAAGTTAAGACGAAGAAAGATGAAGAGTCACTTCCATTTGAAATGTATGTATCACCAGTAGAGTATGCAAATCAAAGAAGGATTATGATTTCTTTTTATCCTCTTAGATCTATTGAGGAAACTCTCTCTAATCAATCTAAATCACTAGTTGGTCCAGTAGCAAGAACACTTGAAGCACTTACTTCTGGGTCTTTCAATCAGGAATTTAAAGAAAAGACTGAGAAAGATTTTGATATTGCTGGGATTACTGAAGTTTGGAGTAAATTTCAAAAATATCATGAGTTTGTTACAGGACAGAAAAATGGTCTTCTGCAAGAAATAGAACGACTCGAAAATGACTTATTTGATCAGTACAAACTTGTTAATGATATACAGACAACTTTAAATGAAAATACAGAAGTACAAAAAGTTGCGATATCAAAATTTAAAGATACTAAGAGTAGTATTGTAGATATTGTTGAACTTAGAAATGAGATGGAGTCTCTCTATCAAAATACAGTGACTACATCGAAAGGACTCTTTCAAGATGAAGTTACTCTTCTTTCTCAGTCTCAAAAAATAGCAGAAACTCTTGTAGATCAAAATAAAGCTTTAGAAAATGTTGATAAGGTTAGAAAAGAATACAAGACTTTAAAAGGAAATGTTGATCAATTTAGAGGTCGTATGATGCAGCTTCTAGATCAGTCACTTATCTTTCAAAAAACAGATAGTACTAATTACAAAGTCGAGCAGAGTCTTTCTAAGATAAAAAATGAAGTGAAAGCATTTGAAAAAGTGCTAACAGATTTCTCGAAGATATCAACAGCTCTAGATGTTAACCTATCAAAAGTTCAGCTGATAATGCAGCAGTCAGAAATACCTAACTTTTCTGAACTTCAGTACAGAATGGAAGAAGCTAGAGACTTGATAGAATCTGATATGTTTAATGTTAGTAGACTCTCTAGAACTGGACAGACTAAAGATGATGAAATGATCTCATCTCTAAAAGGGTTGTATCAAGCATTTAAAGAGGGATATATTAAGCTTTCAGAAGCAATAGAATTATCTACTTCAAATGCAAGTTTAGAAATAGAGCTGGAACTTGAAGAAGATCCAGTTGAAGAATATACACCTGAAGCAACAGCATAACTTTAAGGTCACTAATGTGGCCTCTTTTTATTTGGAATATTATGAATAAGATTTACTATATTTTCTCACTTCTACTTTTATGTTCTTGTGCAACTGATATTGACTTTCATGTTCCACTAAATCGTTTTGAAGCACCTGAGGTAAACGGAAAATTCTTGAAAGGGAATATAGATATAGGTTTTGGTTCATCCCATAAAGTAACTACAGCAGAAGTGGTTGAGAGTATTTTTCCATCAACTTTTGATCCTACTGTTACTGAAGGTGGAGGTATTGAGAGAAGTTCTCATTTAAGTTCTAGTTTTTCACTAGGTTTACTGAAGAGATTAGACTTTGTTTTTAAGTCTCACGGTGATGGGGCAGAAGTATGGGGAGCTAAGTATCAATTTCTTGGAAGTGTCGCCAGTGAATCAAGTAACGGTTGGAAGGGCTCTCTTCAATTAACAAAAGGAAGTATGAGCGAAGATGAGGGAACATTAAATGTATCTCTACGTTCTGGTGGAACAAGAACCTACAATGGTTATATTGAAGTAGAGACTTATGATGCCTCTCTTAACTTCGGTTATAGATTTAATAAGTATTTTATCACATACTTGAATTCAGTTTATAGTTACTATGATTCTGAATCGACAATGTCATCTAATTCTTTTGCAACAATAAATGTAAATGGAATAGTAAGAACTTATGGTGGTCTCTTAGGAGTTCGCTTTGGTCAGTACGATCAAAATCTATCAGTAATAATAGAAAGTGGTCTGATGTACTCGACGTGGGAAGGGGATATTAGTGAGACGAGTGTACCAATTGGTGCAAGCTTTAGTTATAACTGGTAAAACTAGTCTTCCATTAGAAGACTAGTTATTGCTTCAAATTCGTACTCTAGTTTCTCTATTGTATTATTGTTGTTAATACAGAAGTCACTTAGCTCTTTTTTCTTATCAATAGGGAATTGCTGATCTAAAATCTTTTCCGCAAGATCCTTGCTGGAATTATCTCTCTTTATAATTCTCTCTATTTGAACTTCTCTCTTCGCATATACACAAATTGTAAGATCAAAAAGGTGTTCCATACTCTTTTCAAATAAGAGGGGGACATCATAGATGATGAGTTCTGGGGTTTTAATTTTTGCTAGCTCTGTCTTATAGGCTGCTGGAAGCCTCTTATAGATAAAGTTCTCAAGCTTTTCTTTATTTTGAACTTCTTTAAAGGCAATCTCTCTTAATGCTTTAAAATTAATTAGATTATTTTCAACTGCATCAGGAAATTCTTCTTGTATAAAGTTTAATGTTTCTTCCATGCTATAAATGGTTTTAACTAACTTATCAGCACAAATGACATGGACACCTGTTTTAGTGAATAAGTTCGAGACGGTACTCTTTCCCGTTGCGATACCCCCAGTTAGTCCAATGACAGGACAAGGAGTTTTATAGAGTCTTTCTTCACTTGTTTTCGTTACAAATATTTCTTTTAACTTCATAGTAGACCCTTTTCAATTTTCTTGGCCTTGTTCCAGTAAACATCCATTTCCATTTGATTCATATCACTTACTTGTTTTGAATCTTCGATAATTAACTCTTCCATACTATTAAAGCGATTAATAAATTTTTTATTTGCTTCTCTTAAGGCATTTTCAGGATCAATTTCAAGATGTCTTGCTAATTGGGCCGCAGAAAAGAGAAAGTCTCCCAACTCTTCTTTAACTCTATCTTTATTTATTTTACTGGCAGCCAACTCTTCTTTGAGCTCTTGCCACTCTTCTTCTACTTTATAGGTAACTTGTCCGGCGTTCTCCCAGTCAAAGTTAATTTTCTTTGTCTTTTGGCCGATTTTATTCGCACTGAAAAGAGCAGGAAAGTGGAGGTAGCTCTCATCAAAGTATTTCTTATTTTTACCAGATGACTCTTCTTTTTTTATTTTTTCCCAATTAGCTTTAACTTCATCATCATTTTTTGCTAGCTCGGGGTTTTCAAAGACATGAGGGTGTCTTCTAATCATTTTCTCCGCTAGGACTTTTGAGACGGACTCAATATCGAACTTTCCATTCTGCTTTGCTATGACGCAGTGGAGAACTACTTGAAGAAGAACGTCCCCAATCTCTTCTTCCATGGCGCTATAGTCTTCTACTTCTGTGGCATGAATGAACTCATAAGACTCTTCTGTTAGAAATTTGAGTAGTGATTTATGGGTTTGTTTTAAATCCCACGGGCACCCACCATCAGGATCTCTAAGTTTTGAAATTACTTCGACCATTTTTTCGAAATTTGGGTAACTCATGATGACTCCATGGGATAAATTGGCTAGTATAGGTTACCACTTTAATAATGAATTTATAATGAAAAATAAAACCATTGAAGCTGAAAACTTCGCCATCTACATCTCCGACTCAACCGAATCCAAGGATTTGGAAAACCCTTTGTTGGAGAAGTACTTAAATGAGACTGTTTCTACAATATTGAAATTTATTCAAGGCACTCATTTAGATGAAAGAGTACAGAAGTGTGAAAGCTTTGAGGTCGACATAACTCTTTGTGATGAAGAGGAAATACAATCTCTAAACTTAGAGCATCGCGAGAAGGACAAAGTCACAGATGTTCTTTCTTTCCCAGGATATGATAACTTGAGAAAGGGTGCTGAGGATCTCTTTTTATTTGAAGAGAATATCCACTTTGGAGACATTGTTATTTGCCGTGAAGTTTGTGAGAGGCAAGCGAAGGAATTTAACATTTCTTACGAGCAAGAACTGATACACCTCTTCGTTCATGGATTTCTTCATTTATGTGGTTATGATCACGAGATTTCAGACGAAGAAGATAAGATTCACTTCTCACTTGAAGAAGAATTAGTAAAAGAAATATATGAGAACATGGGATTAGATAATGGAAGAGTCTATTAAGATTAGTTTAAATGAAAAAGTTTCAGCTCTTAAAGGCTATGACGTTAGATTAGATAACCTACGGAGGTCACTTTGAGATAGAGAAGAAAAACTCTCGTCTCGGTGAAATTTCTGATATGGAGGCCATGCCTGGCTTTTGGGATGACTCTGATAATGCAGCAGTGATTCAAAAAGAAAAGTCTGTTCTCGCTGATATTGTTGATACATATAATACATTAAAAGAGCTCTATGATGAGTTTGAAGTCTTAGTTGAGTTTGCTACAGGTGAAGAAGATGAAGAGTCGGCTAAAGAAGCAATAGAGTGCTACTCTAAATTCTTAAAGCAATTTAATGCTGCTGAATTAAAAGTGCTCCTCTCTGGGGAAGTAGATCCAAATAATGCTATTGTCTCTATTAATGCTGGCGCTGGTGGTACTGAATCATGTGACTGGGCAAGTATGCTCTTTAGAATGATTAATCGCTGGTCAGAATCTAAAGGATTTAAAGTTCAAGTCTTAGATGTTCAAGATGGTGATAGTGCAGGAATAAAGTCTGCCACTATGACGATTTCTGGAAATTACGCTTATGGATACTTGAAGTCAGAAATTGGAGTACACAGACTTGTTCGTCTCTCTCCATTTGATTCAGCTAATAGAAGACATACTTCTTTCTCATCTATTTTTGTATCACCAGAGATTGATGACAATATAGAAATTGAAATCTTAGACAAAGATCTAAAGATCGATGTGTACAGATCTGGTGGAGCAGGTGGACAGTCTGTAAATACGACTGACTCTGCTGTTAGGATGACTCACTTACCAACTAATACTGTTGTTACATGTCAAAATGAAAGAAGCCAACTTCAGAATAAGCTACAAGCAATGAAAGTCCTCAGATCAAGACTCTATGAATTAGAGATGGAAAAGAGGAGAGCTGCAGATGCTGAGACTGAGGCCGGTAAACAAGAGATAGGTTGGGGGGCACAGATTAGATCTTATGTCTTACATCCTTATAAGTTAGTTAAAGACGCTAGAACTAGTTTTGAATCAGGAAATGCTGATAAAGTATTAGACGGAGACCTTGATGGGTTTATGGATGCTTTCCTTAGATGGTCTGTAAGTAATAAAATAGAATCGGAGAATTCATAATTGTTTGAATCAACATTATTAAAGCTATTTCTAAGTGACAAGGGAACGAGAAGATTTGCCATCGGTGTAATCTTTGGTTTTGCTTTTTCTATTGCTGTTATTCTTGGAAATATCGGAATTATGGATGGGTTTGAAAGCTCTCTTCGCATTGGATTGAAGAAATCAAATGGAGATTTAACAATTCATTCTCGATATGGCTTTTTTGATTTTGAAAGCTATCTCAAGCATGAGTTAGAGATTGCTAATATCAATACCTTCTCAAGCATTGTACAGACTGAAGGCTTTATCATTAAAAATGAGATCTCAAAAGGTGTCATGATTAAAGGTATAGAAGAAGAGTCTTTTAAGAAAGTTACTGGGTTAGATTTAAAACTTAGAAATAGTGACGTTATCCTTGGAAGTGAATTAGCTAAATTTTTAAAGGTTGGCGTAGGCGACCCTATTGTTTTGGCCTTTGCTAATGGTAACTCTCAAGTCTCAGGACTACCTTCTCTAAAGCGATATCATGTTTCAGGAGTAGTTGAGCACGGTATTTATCAAAGAGACTTACGAACTTTATATATTCAAAGAAAGGTTCTCCAGAGTGACCTAGGTGTGGATAATAGAGTAAACCTTATTTCACTAAATATTAGTGATGATGAAGATGAGTTCTTAAGTGATCCCGTAGATTACTCTTTAAAGATTGATAAGGTGATTGATGGCTTTAAAGGATCAATCGGTAGATCTTATGTTGTAAAGCCATATTGGAGAGAGTTCTCTACACTTATTACAGCAGTTAAAGAAGAGAAGTTCTTCATAAGTATAATTCTTCAAATTATAGTTATCATTTCAATCTTCAATGTTTTAGCATTCGTCGTTTTCCTAAATGAAAAAAGATCGAGAGAGTTGTTCTTGTTTAAGGCCCTAGGTATGAGTCAGAAAAAAATAAGGCAAGGATGGATGTATTTGATGTCTATTATATGGGTAGCTTCTTGCGCTTTAGCATTACTCTTTGTTCAGGGGTTTAACTGGGGACTTGTTAATCTTCCGTACTTTAAACTTCCGGGTGATGTTTATACGCTAGGAAATCTATCTATTAATTTAGATTTATTTGATTATTCAATAGTATTTTTAATATCATATTTTTGGTTATTTTTGATTTCTTGGATTGCTCTTGTAGTGATGAGTAAGAAGTCGGTCCTTACTGGACTTAGAAAGGAGTTCGCCTAATGTCTTTTGTTGTAGTTAAGGACGTCAAAAAAACTTTTGCTAAGGCCCACGCCTTGAATGGGGTAACGGTAGAGTTTGAAGCAGGGGAGCAGTATGTTATTAAAGGAGCTTCTGGTTCAGGGAAATCAACTCTTTTATATCTAATTGGGGGACTTGATAGAGCTAGCTCTGGAGAGATCTCGGTAGGTGGGAAAAATTTATTTAAATTAGGTGATGAGTCTCTTGCTCTATATAGAAATAACTTTGTAGGGTTTATATTTCAATTTCACTTCTTACTTCCGTCGATGAACTGCTTAGATAATATTCTTTTACCTGCAAAGATTGGTGGAAAAGATATAGCTGAGGCCAAAAGTTTAGGTCTGAAGTTAGCTGAGCATCTTGGTGTTACTCATTGCTTGGCAAAATTTCCGTACGAATTGTCTGGCGGGGAGCAGCAAAGAATAAATATTATTAGAGCACTCTCGTTGAGACCAAAGTTACTTTTATGTGATGAGCCAACAGGAAATCTAGATTCCGAAAATTCAAAAATTGTAACTAAACTCCTAAAGTCGTTAGCAGTGGAGTTTAACGCAACGCTAATCGTTGTAACGCATGATGAAAGTGTGGCCGAGCATTTCCATCAAAAGCTTGTAATGAGTGATGGTTGCATAGTGTCCAAATAAAAGTCCCTTTGATTAATGTGTTGCATTGTAAATGTGACTAAATTCTTTTTGTAAGATCGTGAGAATATTGATAATTTTCTATACTAGAGTTTTTTAATCCAGTTGTATTTGGAGAATGGATGTCTCATATTTTTAATGACACGGAGAAGCTGATTCCTCGTCAAACACTTTTCAGCCTTCTGGTCGTATGTATTTTATTCGTTAATGCGAGTATCTTTGCGATAGATGATATCGGTCCTAAGCAAGATCTTTTCAAAATAAGTGATATTCAAATTGAAGGAATCAAGAAGGTTGAAAAAGAAGCAATCCTTGAAAGAATTCATTCTAGAAAAGGAATGATGCTTGATAACTATCTACTAAGAAAAGATATCCAAAGAATTTATAGCTTAAAGTATTTTGAATGGGTTGAGTCTCATCATAAAACTGTAAAGGGAAAGGACGTCCTTGTCTTTAAGGTTAAAGAAAAGCCAATTGTTACAAAGATAATCTTTGAAGGAAACGATGAGATTGATGAAGATGATTTAACTTCGCAGTTAAAGACAAAAGAATTCTCAATCTTAGACGTGAATACAATTAAGTTAGACCTGTCAGCTCTTCAAAAGTTTTATGAGGAAAAAGGTTTCTACCTAGCTTCAGTAGACTATGAGTTAAGAAATAGAAATGAAGAGAACTTAGATCTTGTATTTAAGGTTCGTGAGTATGAGAAAGTTCTTGTTAAGAAAATCTCTTTCTTTGGAAATAAGGCCTTCTCTGATGATGAAATTAAAGGAATCATGGAGACTAGAGAGGAGAGTTTATTCTCTTTTATGTCTGGCTCAGGTAACTTTAAAGAATTTAACTTCAATATCGATATTGAGAGAATTAAAGACTTCTATAAAACTAAGGGATATTTACTGGTAAATGTTGGTACTCCTGATATTACAGTATCTGAAGATAGAAAATGGGTCTTTATATCAGTAAAGGTTAATGAAGGACCACTCTTTACAGTTAGAGATGTTACTTTCCAAGGGGAAGTTCTCTTTACTGATGAGGAACTTAAAGAAAAGCTAAGTTTAAAAACTGATGAAACATACTCTGAGGCATTATTAAGACAAGACGTTCAGATGCTGACTGAGATGTATCAAGATAAGGGTTATGCGTTTGCCAACGTTTTAAGAACTCTTCATCCAGTGCCAGGTGAAAATAAGGTTGATGTTGAATTCTCTTTTGAGAAAGGTAAGATCGCTTATTTTGGTAAAATCGTTGTTAAGGGAAATACAAAGACTAGAGATAAAGTAATTCGTCGTGAGCTTAAGATTCATGAAGGGACAATGTTCTCAGGTACTAGTCTTAGAGAGTCAAAAGAAAATGTAAATAGACTAGGGTTCTTTGAGCCAGGTAGTGTTGTATTTAACACAGTCTCTCCTCAAGGAAGAGATGATGTTCTCGATGTTGAAGTTCAAGTAAAAGAAAGAAATACTGGTCAGATCTCTCTTGGTGCTGGTTACTCGACAGCTACTGGTGCTTTTTTACAGGCATCGATTGCTCAGAATAACTTCAGAGGACTTGGACAAAACTTATCATTCTCATTAAATATTGCTGATAGTAATAAGACATTTAATATTGGTTTCACTGAGCCGTACCTATTTGATACTAAATGGACAGCTGGTGGAGATATATTCGTAACAAGTAACTCTCAATCAACTTCTTATGATTATGAGAGAAAAGGTTTTGATGTAAGAGTTGGATACCCAATCTTTGAGTACACAAGACTATTTGTAACTTATAAGTTTGAGGATACTCAGCTTGAAAATGTTGTAGACCCTACGGTTGATCCAACTACTGAAAATGGTATTGCATCTTCAGTTAAGACGACCATCCTTAGAGATAAGAGAGATAACAGAATGGAGCCTACAAAGGGTTACTACTTATCTCTATCTGCTGAGTATGCTGGAGTTGGCGGCGACAAGAAGTGGTTTAGAAATGAAGTTGATGGAAGGTTATTCCATAGAGTTGTTGGAGACTTAATCTTTAGATCTAGAGTGTTTGCTGGAAAAATTGAAAGAGATGGTAGAGCAATTCCAAGAACTGAGAAGTATACTCTTGGTGGTTCAAGAAACCTTAGAGGTTACTCTTACGAAGATGTTGGTCCTAAGAAAACAGTTAATGCTACAATCGATGGTATAAATAGAGATTATACTTTCAATTCTGGAGCATTATTCTCGGCTTTTACTCAGATTGAACTTGAGCATCCACTTGCAAGAGAAGCTGGCCTAAAATGGGTTCTATTCTTTGATGCCGGTGACTCTTCGACAGTAGGTGAATTTGACTTAAAAATGGATTATGGTTTTGGATTTAGATGGTTCTCACCAATTGGTGTGCTAAGATTTGAATTCGGATACCCTCTTGGAGATAAAGAACAAGCTGGTAGCCAATTCCATTTTGATATAGGACAATTATTTTAATTACATATAACTTCTAAGGAGTTTTCAATGAAGAAAATATTAGTTTTAGTAGCAGCAATGATGATGTCTGCCCAAACAATGGCAATTGTTGTTGGAAAGGTTGATGTACAAAAAGTAATTCTTTCAGTTAATGAAGGAAAAAAAATCAAAGACAAGTTAAAGAAAACTTTCGAAGAGAAGCAAAAAATTCTTAAGAAAGAAGAAGATAAAATTAGAAAAATGCAAGAAGACTTTAAGAAGCAAAGTCTTGTAATGAATGAAAAAGCAAAAGAAACTAAGCAAAGAGAAATTCAAGAAGACATTATCAAGCTTCAACAAAAAACAGCTGGATACCAAAGAGAAATTCAAGAGCTTGAGCAAAAGCACAAGAAACCACTTTTTGAAAAAATTAAAGCCGTAATCAACACTGTATCTAAAGCTGCTGGTGTTGATATTACAATTGAATCTGCAACAGCTCCTATCATTTACGCTAAGTCTGAGAAAGAATTAACTGATGATGTAATTGCAGCTTACAATAAGAAACATAAGTAGTTTAAAGCTTAATTAATAAAAATAATTTAAGGGAACAAAGTCATTTAGGCATTGTTCCCTTTCTTAGTATAAGGGGGGACAGTGTTTTCTCTAAAAGAATTAAAATCATTCGACTCATCACTTGAAATTGTAAGTGGAGATCTAGATCAAAAGTTTAAAAGTATTACAGATAGTCGTGAACTTAGTGAAGACTGCCTACTATTTTTAAAAAATAAAAAACACCTAAGAATATTGAGTGAGGCCATTGTATCTAAAAAAGATCTTGGGCTTCTAATTGTTGAATCTAAGCTCTTTGAAAGCTTGGATGCAGAAGAGTTAGCGCCTTTAAGAGATACTTTTAAAGTTGTCGCAACTTGTGCTGACGCCTCTGTTTCAATGTCTTATCTTTCTAAACCATTTTGGGAAAAGAAGTTTTCTTCTCTAAACGAAGTTGTTGATGGAAGACAGATGGGATCAGAAGCAATTCACCCAACGGCTTGGATTGCCCAAGGTGCATTCATTGCTGAAGGTGTAAAAATTGGTGAAGGTGTAAAAATTCACTCAGGTGTAAGAATTCTCTCTGGTTGCGAAATTGGGGACCATTGTGAAATATTTCCAAACGTAGTTCTATATCCATTTACGACTCTTGGTAAGAATTGTCGTATTCATGGAGGCACAGTTATTGGTGCTGACGGTTTTGGATATAATTATCATCAGGGACAACATCTAAAAGTATGGCACATCGGAGATGTTCATATTGGTGATGATGTTGAAATCGGAGCTAATAGTTGTGTTGATAGAGGAACTTTCTCTGCAACTAATATTGGTAATGGAACAAAAATAGATAACCATGTTCAGGTTGGGCATAATGTTCAGCTTGGTATGGGAGTAATAATCTGTGGTCACGTGGCCATAGGTGGTAGCGCAGTATTAGGGGACTTCTGCGTAATGGGCGGTAAGGCAGCTATGGGAGATAACTTTACATTAGGTAAAGGAGTACAAGTTGCTGGAGGCGGTATGGTGAATTGC
>NZ_JBFGYP010000010.1:0-46393 GCF_041587335.1 Halobacteriovorax sp. | reverse complement strand
GAGTTAAAGTCTTCTGACCATATGGCCATGGGCGTAGAACTCTCTTACTAATCAACTAATTTAGTGGTCTTATCTTAATTTTAGATCAAGATCACTGAGCCTCTCCTTTAATTTATATTTCTAGATTAGAATAGTGAAATGAAGTTACTTTTTATTTTAGCTACTTATCTAATATCTATCCCTTCTTTTTGTAACGAAGTTAAGGTCTCTGCACATCCTGACTACCCTCCAATTACTTGGGAGAGTGGAGGAACCCTAAAGGGAGCTGCGGTTGAGTTAACAAAAATGGCCTTAAGTAACTTAGGGTATAAACCAGTATTTACACCTGTAGGTACATGGGGAAGGGCACAAGTTGAGGTGAAGCATGGGAGAATTGATATCTTACTTCCTCCATACAAAACCCCTGAGCGAGAGAAGTGGTTTGTTTACCCAGATAAACCCTTTCTAATAGATAGAACTATAATTTTAACTAAGAAGGGAAGGGTCATTAAATTTGAAAAATTTGAAGACCTAAAGAAGTATGAAGGGATTGCGATTGCAAATGATAGCTTCGGTCACGAGTTTGATCAGGCAGATAAGAAGCATAAGCTCTTGAAAAGGTTTTCTAAAACTAGAAGTTGCCTTGAATTCCTACTAAAGGGACGTGCAGATTACTTAATCGCCGGGCATAATGCCGTCCAAGCAATAATTGCAAAATTAAGCTTAGAGGGGCAATTTACAATCCAAGAGCAATCAATCGCTGAGACGGGAATGTATACAGCGATATCTAAGAAATCTAAATATAATACAAAGAAATTTAGAGATAGCTTCTTCAAAGAGATAGAAAAGCTAGTTATGGAAAAGAGACATGAGCTCGAGTCTAAAAAAGCTTTAATAGAGTATACTAGAGAAACAAAGAGAGACCTATGGCCGTGGGGTGATGGGTGAACACTTTTCACTAGTGATTGCCAATATGTAGCGCTATTTGATAGTTTTTTCTTCTATGAGATATGTCTATAAAGTAATAATAAGTCTATTTATCCTCGCTAATTTTCAGTCAGTGTTTGCCTCTGGCCACCATATTTTCTTAATTCATGGAATTGGTGATAGCCAACAAGGATTTGGAGCTTCAGAGGTTGTTCTTAGTCGACTGTTGAATGATTCTTCACCTAACACAAGTTTTTATTTAGAGAGCTTTGATTACCAAACAGGTAATGATGAACTGACTACTGTAGACTTTGCAAAGAGCTTTTCAATCTTTTTTAAAGAGTACTTTAAAGACAAGCCTTTAGGGAAGAATGATAAATTCTCAATTCTCGCTCACTCTCAGGGTGGACTTGTGACTATGAATTGGCTCTACCATAGTTTTAAGGGTGACGAAGGGTTTACAGATTTTAAATTTATAAAGAAGCACATGAAAACATTTGCCTCTGCTGCAACACCTTATGGTGGTACAGAAATTATAACTCTTGGACTACTCTCTCAAAGGTTAAGACAATTGATGCAACTTGGAGTGAAAGAGTTAGAAGATATGTACTTTCCAAGTGCAATGATTTCTAAAATAAAAAGAATATTACTTGGAGAGGACACTGAATTTGTAAAATTCCTACACTCTCTAAATATACTAAATATAGTAGGGGTTGTTCACAAGTTGCCACCTCTATCAAGTTCAGCTGCAAAACTACAAGATGACACTACCGTTCCCGTCACTTCTGCGAGTATGAACTTTCACTATCTAAAGAATCATAAGAAATACTTTCCTGGCGATAAGATTTCGGCCGATGAGACTAAGTTTTTTAAAAACGCTACAGTAGTTCCTGTTAACGCTGCTCACATAGCAGTTCTTTTTGTTCCTGGAATTGTTAAGGTGCCAAGTGAATGTAGGGTTCTCTCTGATTGTGATCATCCAGCCCTTAAGTTTTACCTAAATCACTTCCTAGATAAGAAGCTACCAAAAGTTGAAGAGAAAATTAGAAGCTTTGTAGTTAAGTTAAAGCTAGAAGTTACAAAGAGTTCGCTAAGTTATTCTTCAAGAGAAAATGAATTTAAATTCAACTTTCAGTCAGACTCTTTCAACGCTTTAAAATATATTAGCAATAAGTTCTTCTTAGATAGCGTGAAGGAAACTCCTACGTCTAGGATCTATGAGTTTTACTACGCAGGTAAATTACCAAAGAGTAAACTAAAGAAGCATATTTTAAATATCGAAATTAATGGCCCAACAATATTTCATATTGAAAGAGATGTTGATTTTACTATCTCTCCAGGGCACCAAACAACAATTGACTTAAATCTAATGTCTCTCAGAGACTATTAAAGGAAATAGCTATGGAAATGGTAAGTGATACAACTGTATGGGATAATTCAAATATCTACAGTTCAATAGATGATCCAAAAATTTTAAAAGATCTAGCAATCGCTGATGAATTGATATCGTCTCAATCTGAGAATGCTTCAAAAATTTCTGAAGGACTAGAAAATCAAGATAACTCTCTTGCTAATAGAGGTGACCTTGTCTCTGTAGCTCAGGAGATGTCTAAAGTAAGTTCTAAAATCTCAATAATTGTTAGAACTATTTCTACATATGTAAGTTCACTTTTAAGTGTTGATTCTTCAAATACAACTGCTAAGACTCTTAGATCAAACCTGTCAAAGACTCAAGCAACGATGTCAAAGGTGTATTCTCCATTATCAGTTTATCTCACGATTTTAGATGATGAGACTTTAGAAACATTTTTTACAGAAGAGCTAGAGCCTAAGAGATTTCAAATTAGCTTAATGAGAGATTTTAAAGAACATACACTTGATTCTAAGAGAGAGTCTTTAATTAATGGTTTATCTACTGATGGTCTTAAGGCCTGGGGAAAACTATATAACGATATCTCAGGAAGCCTTGTATGTGATGTTGATGGAAAGAAAGTAAATTACGCTTCTGCTGCATCAATGACTAGAGGCGGAGATGCTAAGTTAAGAGAGGCCGCTTGGAGAGGAGTTCAAAAAGCATGGGAAACTCATGAAGAGAGTATCGCTGCTATTTTAAATTCTCTAAATGGTTGGAGACTTGAAGAGGCCAGTGTGAGATCTGAAAATAAAGAACTTCACTACCTTGATATCTCATGTTCTCAGTCAAGAATTAAAAGAGAGACACTAGACGCATTAATTTCATCAACATATGAAAATAGAAGCGTAGGTCAAAGAGCTGTTAAGTCTATGGCCAAGGTATTTGGAAAAGAGAAGTTAGGTCCTTGGGACTTATTAGCACCTGCTCCAAGTAAAGAAGGAAAAGTAATTCTCTTTGCTGAGGCAATAGATACAATTGAAAAAGCATTTAATAGATTAAGTCCAGAGATGGGAGCATTTGCTCGCATGATGTATGAAAAGAACTGGATTGATGCAAAACCAACTGAGTTTAGAAAGCCTGGGGCATATTGTACAGGGTTTGCAAATGTAAGAGAGCCTCGTGTTTTCATTACTTATTCAGGCTCTATGGGGGATCTAATAACTCTAGCACATGAAATTGGTCATGCTTACCATAGTTGGGTGATGAGAGATCTTCCAATTGAAGAAACTGCTTACTCAATGACTCTAGCTGAAACAGCTTCTATCTTTGCTGAAACTCTTGTTAGAGAGTACCTATTTGATACGCTTGAAACTAAAGAAGAGAAGTTAGAAATCTCATGGCAAAATGCTGAAAGTGCAGCTGCTATGCTTTGTAATATTCCAGCAAGATTTGAATTTGAAAAAGAATTAGTAGAAAAAAGAAAAACTCAAACATTAACTCCAAGTGAAATGAAAACTCTTATGAGTGGAGCTTGGAAGAATTGGTATGAAGATTCTTTAAGTGAATATGATGAAATGTTCTGGGCAACGAAGTTACACTTCTCAATTGCTGAGCTTGGTTTTTATAATTACCCATACCTTTTTGGATATTTATTTAGCTTAGGTGTTCTAGCTCAAAGAGATACTCTTGGAGAGAACTTTAATGAAGCCTATATTAATCTTTTAAGAGATACGGGAAGAATGAAAGCTGAAGACCTTGTGATGAAGCACTTAGGAAAAGATATTTCTAAGAGTGAATTCTGGTTTGATAGTTTAAAAATTGTTGAAAAACAAATTGAAACTTTTGAGGATTTAATTAAGTAATGAATAAGCTTTTAATTACTTTTCTTTTTTCTCTGTCTTGTGTTGCTTCATCAAATTTATCTGAGGGAGAGTGTATTGCTCGCCCCTCAAGTAAGAAGTATATAGACTTTGATTCATCTTCTAACTATCCAAAGAAGTACCGCTTTACTTGTGATTTTGATTGCAAGGCAAATGATGAAGTGAGTGAAGTGACGGCACTTCATGAGGTTACTGTTTCTTCTATGAATGCTGAAGCTAAAAGTGTCGTTTGTTTTGGTGTTAAAGTTAAGAGAGTAAGCTGGGGGTATGACTTTGATAAAGTTGAGAAGTTTTTCTCATATGAACCAGGTCTATATGAGATCTCTAGTTGGTCAAAAGATAATGAGATTTCTTTAGATCATAGAAACTCTAAGCATTTAATGGATAAGTTGATTAAAGACTTAGGTATAATCGTTTCAAGCTATAGAGTGGCATCACTTTCTGAAGCTCCTAGTGCTTATGAGTTTAAAGTTGCTGTTGATATAATTGATTCACTACTTTTAGATTTACCTTACAATACTCTAAAGCTAGATGAGCTCATTTCTAAATTAGGATCAGCTGACCTTAGGGAGCACTCTGGTGAGAATTTAGTACTTAGAGTTTTATCTTCGAGCGCTAAGTGGAGACTTTAAAATAATAATTAACTTAAAGGAATACAATGAACGAATTAGAGCAGAGATTAGTAGCACTAGAAGAGAAGTACTCTTATCAAGATGAACTTGTTAATGAGTTAAATAAGATTGTCGCTGATCAGCAGACAACAATAAGATTTTTAGTTAAAGAGATTAAAGGACTTTCAGAAATGGCAGGCTCTGGATCTTCAAATGCTAATTCATCTGAGGAAAAGCCCCCTCATTATTAAATAAAAATAGGAGCTCTTTGATTAGGCTCCATTTATTATGTTACTTATGTTTTAAGTTTGTCTTCCACTTAGGGTGATTAAAGTGGAGTCTATGGTCACATGAGTCTGAGGCAATGCTTTCTGAAAATTCTATGTAACCAAGTTTCTGCCATTGTTTCTTTTCTCTTACTTCTTTGCTTGTCACATAGATATCAAAAAAGAGGTTGCTCGCTCTGTTATCTATATTGAGCTCATCCCTGAAATCATTTTCATTAATATTTTGTCCCGATCTCGCCTTAACCATCATCCATTTTGGAGTAATAGCATCTTTTAACGTATTGGTTTCTGAGATTTGATATAGTTGTCTTATTCCTGGGTTTGAATCTGCTTTACCAAATGTAAGTGCAAGCTTTAGTGAGTAGGCTAGATTTCTAATAACAGTTAAATTTTTTGAAACAACTGGCTCATTAGTCATTTCAACTCCTGTGTAGTGAGGAGCTTTCGTTCCTCCTAAGTCATCAACAAGAAAGAAGTTTGCAGTTTTTACTGTTTGTTCTTCATCTAGAGTTGGAAAGATTTTTCCGGCCATTCCAAACCCCCTATTTTTTCCTACAGTTGTTTTAGATAGTGCAACTGAGGACCTTGTAATTATAATGGCCTTTGTGCCTTTCTTATATAGACCTGTATAAGGGTTTTCTTCTGTGATATTCCATGTACCTTTTAAACAGACCCCATTTGGGTGAGCGAGCTTATCAAAATAAGGAAGTAGGTCTGACTTATTACTTAGGGTTCTATTTGCTGCCAGCTTAATTTTACTTTTAAGGCCTTTAAATAAACTTAGATATGAGATTTTCTTTGTAGGTAGACTTAAGTAAGGAGTAGAAGTTACTTCTTCCCAAACTTCACTGGCCTTTGAGCCTTTATAGTCTTTAGAGAAAGAATTTAAAGAAAGTGCTGTTGTTATTAATATAAATAGTACTTTATTCATGGCTGGCCCCTTTTTTTATTAAAAGTCTTATAACAAAGAATTAGGTGATTTGACCTAAGCTTAGGGCCGTAAGTAAATTTTACAGATAAATAACCTCTAAACTTTCCATAGTTTAGATATTCTATCCTTAATATTCTTTTCAACACCAATTTCTGTCGGTTGATAGAACTTTGGTGTCCCACTCGGTGTGTAGTCCTGATCAACGAAGTGATGAGGATAGTTGTGTGGGTACTTATATTCCTTTGTTCCCTTTGGTGGATAATTTTTTAAGTGATCTGGAACAGGTATGGTCTGGTTATTTTCGACGTAGCTTAGGGCTTCATTTATAGCATTATAAGCAGCATTACTTTTCACTGTTGAGGCTAGATAAGTCGTGGCCTGCGCTAGGTTTATTCTTGCTTCAGGCATTCCTATTTGAGCGACTGCATGTAGACAGTTAATTGCTACACTTAACGCTGTGGGATCTGCATTTCCAACATCTTCTGATGCAAAGATAACTAGACGTCTGGCTATAAAGACTGGGTCTTCTCCACCATCTAGCATGACTGCAAGCCAAAGGATTGCTGCACTCGGATCACTTCCTCTCATACTTTTTATGAAGGCCGAGATAACGTCATAGTGACGATCTTTATTTCTGTCGTACTCTCTAGCGTTTTCAAGAACAAGAGGTTTAATTTCTTTGAGTGATAATTCTTGTCCTGAGTTAATTGAGCTCTTCTCTATAACATCTAGTATATTTAATGCATTTCTAGCATCTCCATTAGAGTAATCTCCAATAAAGTGAATAGCGTCGGTAGCAATTTTAATATTAAATTTCTTTGATACATTTTCAATAATTGAGGTGAGGTTCTCCTCACTGAGTTTCTTTAGTTCAATTATCTGTACTCTAGAAAGTAGTGCCTTATTAACAGAGCTTCTAGGGTTTTCAGTCGTTGCACCAATGAATTTAAAGCTTCCTTGTTCTACATAGGGAAGTAGTGCGTCTTGTTGGGCCTTGTTGAATCTATGAATTTCATCAACAAATATTATGGCCTCTTTTCCAAAGTCACTCTTCATCTGCATGGCACTAGAGATGAGTTTCTTTAGCTCGTTAACCCCTCCAAGTACTGCATTGAAGTTGTAGAGTTCATATCCACTATTTACGGCCAATATATTGGCGAGAGTCGTTTTCCCAGTTCCCGGGGGTCCCCAGAGGATTAAGCTTGGGAAATTAACCTCTTTTAGAAATTTATAGCGTGTAAATATATGTTCTTGTCCAAAGTAGTTCTCAAAATCAGAAGGTCTCGCTCTAAAGGGAAGAGGGGAGTTATTACTCTCTGCGTTGCCGCTTGCATTCTTTTCAGAAGTATCTGAAAATAGGTCTGATTGAGAATTTTGGTTATTAATTTCATCCATTTTTATACCCAACTATGGAATACTATTGACTTTATATGGGTTGCATCCTAACTTATGCTACTTATAAAAGCTAGACCCTGATTTGGGTCCAAGGCCTTCAGTAGAAGGTAATATCAAGCCGAAGGGGAGGTGATTTCAAATGGCAAAAGACAAGAATTATTCAATTTTCATTTCAATTGATGACAAGCTTGGAGCAGAACGTTCTTTAAGAAAGTTTAAAAGACTTTGTGAAGCTTTTGGTGTTGTACGTGAGTACAGAAAGAGAAAAGAGTTCAAGAAGCCTTCTATCCGTAGAATCGAGAAGCTTGAGGCTGCAGAGAAACGTAGAAACAAATCTGCAAGCAAGATGAGAAGAACATCTAAAATCTAGTTGAAATATAAGGCCCTCTTTTAGAGGGTCTTTTTTTTATCTTCTGAGTATTAATTTTAAAATTTGATTCCATCTATTGTGCATAATATTTGTGACTTTGACTTTACTTAAAGGAATGTCATAATTTCCTTTGGTCATATTCTTGTGGAAGCTGTTCCAATCAATATTCAATCTCTCTAAATTATTTAATAGATAGTCCTTATCATTTGGTAAGAGAATTCTTTGTTCAAGAACTCTTATGAATGAAGTCCATACATTATCAAACTCCACTCTATATTCATGAAGAACTAGAATATTTAACTTTAGGTCAACAACTTTGAGAGAGTCATGAATAATCCTTTCTATATGGATTGGTGCTTTTGAATATCTTTGAAAGTCTGTTCCTCTCAACATTTTAAATTCATCGAAGTGGTGGTTTACTTTTGAGTTGGATAGAACAAGTTCCTGAAGAAGAACATTGAATGCTATAGAGTCATCAATTCTATCATCTATGAGTTTATAGTTACTAATATTCTTATAGAGCATTGATTCAAATAGCTTTAGCTTTCTTGAGAAGTCCTTGATCTGTGTAGCGCATTTATCGTTAAGAGCAATATCCCTTTGATCGCAGAACTTAGTTAGCTCCACTGATTCAAGGTAGAGCTGTCGAAGGTTTCTTCTAATGTTGATAACGGGTTCAGACTCAGGAGAAACTTTTTTTAATATATGAAAGAATTCATTTATTATACTTCTCATTTGAGGTTTAGCGTACCTTCTAAAGCTTTCGTTGCTCATCTTTATATCGGATTTTTTAATCGTATAAAAAGAATACTGAGCAACTGTCGCATGTGAAGTGAAAAGAATAAATAGTACGGCAATGATTGTCTTCATCAATCAATTGTCGATTTAATAAATAGTTTTGTCAAAGATTCGAGTGAAACTAAGCAGCAGTTTTATAAAGTGATTTAAATGGTGTTACCCAAGAGTCTTCACTGTAGATAAAGTTAACAGAAATATTCTTCTGTCCATGCTTACTTAACTTCTTTGGAATAAGCTCTGTAGGAGTATCTACTAGATCAAAAGAGATTTGTAACTCTTTTGGAATTCTTCCCATAGAGATGGCCGCAAGGCAGATGTAGCTTCCAAAGTCTTGTGTATGTACTTTAATGTTTTTAGAGGATTCTGGAAGAGCGTTTACGAATTCTTCTACGTATTCTAATAATGTTTTTGGATCTAGTGAGAGGTATTGTTGAATGATTTTTCTATGGTCTAGGCTTAATTCTCTTTTTTCTTCTTTTGTTAGCTTTAGCTGGGAGTGGGAGCACATAAGAGTATCAGTGAAGGATAGTTCTTTTTCTGGAATATCAAATTTGAGTAGAGTCTTTCTTTGATTTCCTGAGACAAGTTTAATCTGTCCCTTAAACGGTTGTGAGCATGCCATAGTTCTCTCCAGAAAGGTTTTTTCCTTATATAGACAATAGTTTATATCTATTCGGCAGGTTTTCACTCAATTTTAGCTTAAATTTAGAAAAAAATGGTCAAGTATATAAAATCAGGAGAAATAAATATTTCTCCTGATTTTTTATTTAGGCTCTAATAATGGACAGCTTTAGGTTTAGGTCTTCAATTTTGAACTCAGTACCAGAATTTGAGTCATTTTGTGTAATTGAGTTGGCCAGTGTTTCACCTGAGATATACTCATTGTGCTTACTTACTGCCGAAACAATTTTCTCATCTCCACTGAACTCAATAGTGATTCTATCATCAATATTTAGTCCACTTTCCTTTCTATGACGTTGAATTCTATTAACAACTTCTCTAGCAAGACCTTCTTCTAGAAGCTCGTCAGTGAGAACTACATCCATATCAATAGAGATATATCTATTTGAAAGAGCTTGAGTTCCTTCTTTTGCTTCTCTAAAGATGTCGATGTCTTCAGTAATGAAAGTTTCATCGTTAAGAGTGATCTCACCCTTCTCTTCAAAGAGTGCAAGCTCAGCAGCTGTTAGTCCTTGGATTAGTTTTCCAAATTGTCCCATTCTCTTTCCTAGTTTCTTACCTAGGACTTTGAAGTTTGGTTTTGCAAATAACTTAATAAACTCATCTTCATGAGTTGAGTACTTAATCTCTTTAATATTTAGTTCTGTTTGAATATAAGTTTCAAGCTTAGAGATCTCATCTAGTAATGATTGATCTTTATGAATAATTGTTAAGCTCGCCAGTGGAGTTTTAACTTTAATTTGAACTTGATTTCTCTTCTGTCTACCAAGAAGAATAAGCTGTTGCATTCTATCAACTGCATCTTCAAGTCTTGGCTTTATTTTACTTTCTTCAGCTACAGGGTACTCGCATAGGTGAACAGATTCAGCTTTCTCATTTGAGTTAAACTTCTTAAGTTCTGCGTATGTGTACTCTGCAAGAAATGGCGTGAATGGGGCCATACACTTTGAGATCTCTGTTAGTACGTAGTGAAGAGTAGAGTAGGCAGCGCACTTATCGTCGTTAAGTCCTTCTCCCCAGAAACGTGCTCTGTTTAATCTAATGTACCAATTTGTTAAATCTTCAATAAAGTTAAATAGCGCAGGAACAACATTGTAGAGTTTGTACTCTTCCATTTCTTTTGCGATATCTTTTTTCATCGTTTGAAGTTTAGAGATAACCCATTGATCAACAATGTTGTCACCTTCTTTAAAATTCTCTACAGCACTCCATCCATCAACTTCAGCATATGTTTGGAAGAATTTAAATGAATTAAACCAAGGAAGAAGAGCTCTTCTTACCATGTCTTTAACTCCGGCGTCTGAGAATCTCTGCTCTTCACCTCTAACAAGACCAGAGTTAATAAGATAAAGTCTAAGAGCATCAGCTCCGTACTCTTCCATTAAACTGTCAGGTGGAGTGAAGTTTCTTAAACTCTTAGACATCTTCTTACCGTCTTCGGCCATTACTAAACCATTAACAATTACATTTTTAAATGCTGGCTTATTAAATAGTGAAGTCGAAAGAACTGTAAGTGTATAGAACCAACCTCTTGTTTGATCTAGTCCTTCTGCAATGAACTCTGCAGGATAACCTTGCTCAAATACTTCTTTATTCTCAAAAGGGTAGTGAAGTTGTGCGTAAGGCATTGAACCTGATTCAAACCAGCAGTCAAATACTTCAGTGATTCTCTTATAAGTTCCTTCTTCCCCGTCTACTGTGAATGTAACAGCGTCAGCGTGTTCTCTATGTAAGTCTTCTAGTTCAACACCTGAATACTTTTTAAGTTCTTCAATTGAACCAATACAGATACACTTCTCAGTCGTATCATTTTTCCAGATAGGAAGTGGTGTTCCCCAAACTCTGTTTCTAGATACGGCCCAGTCTCTTGCTCCCTCAAGCCATTTCCCGAAACGACCTGCTTTAATATGTCCCGGTACCCAGTTGATTTGAGAGTTAGACTCTAGAAGCTTCTCTACATTTTCTTCAACTTTGATATACCAAGAAGGAATTGATTTATAAATTAGAGGAGTATTTGATCTTGGGCAAAATGGATAACTATGCACAAGAACAGATTGCTCATATAGTTTTCCACTATCTTTAAGGTCTTTTATGATTTGCTTATCAGCGTCTTTTACATGAACGCCTTGATATGGGGCCACAGTAGCTTTGAACTTACCAGCATCATCAACTGGACAAACAATTGCAGTAATTCCCGCTTCTTTCATGATTCTATTATCATCTTCACCAAACGCTGGAGCAGTATGAACAATTCCTGTCCCGTCATCGACAGTTACATATCCGTCATTTAGAATTTGGAATGCTCCTTCTTCTTTTAGTTCAGAGAAGAAGTCAAAAAGTGGTTCGTAAGTCTTTCCTTTTAAATCACTTCCTTTTAGCTCTTCTACAACTGTTAGGTTTCTCTTTTTAGAGTAGTGCTCAAGTCTAGCTTTACCTAAGTAGAAGAAAATATCTTTATCTTCATCTTTTACTTTTACGTAATCAATTTCAGGACCAACACATAGACCTAGGTTTGATGGTAGTGTCCATGGAGTAGTAGTCCACGCAGCAAAGTAAGTATTCTCTTCACCATCAACTTTAAATAGTGCCGTTACAGCTGGATCTTGAACATCTTGGTAGTTTGAAGAAGCTTCAAAGTTTGAAAGAACTGTTCCAAGCTCTGTTGAGAATGGAACAACTTTAGTTCCTTGATAAACAAGGTTCTTTTCCCAAAGCTGCTTAAATACCCACCAACATGATTCCATGAAAGTAGGGTCCATTGTTTTATAATCATTTTCAAAATCAACCCAACGACCAATTCTTGAAACTGTTTTCTCCCACTCAGAAGTGTATCTTTGTACAATTCCTCGGCATTCATCGTTATATTTCTTTACACCAAATTTCTCAACAGCGTCTTGAGCTGACATACCAAATTTTTTGTCAATCTCGTGCTCTACTGGAAGACCGTGACAGTCCCAACCAAAACGTCTCTCTACAAATCTTCCCTTCATTGTCCAATATCTTGGAACAATGTCTTTTAAAGTCGATGCTAGTAGGTGACCGTGGTGAGGAAGACCAGTCGCAAATGGAGGACCATCGTAGAAAATATATGGCTTCTTATCACGAGTGTTATCTAAAGATTTTTTGAAAATATTGTTTTCTTTCCAAAAAGCTAAAATATTATGTTCATTACCAACGAATGAAAAACTCTCTTGATTTGAATTTTCTGTTTCTGACACGAAATTGCTCCAAATTGATACTAGAAATTAGTGGTTTTAAAGGCCAAAAGATTATCAAATTCTTTATGAAATTAATAGCTTATTCTTGCTGTGCGTTCTTTTGAGTCAATAATTGCCGGCGAGGTGAGTTTCTTAGGTGAGAATTCTATTAAAGCTCTTAAATTCCGATACTTTATACATGAAAAACTTATTTATAACTCTACTTCTCCTATTTAATTCAACACTGGTCTTGGCCCAGAGCGAAAAGTACAAAGAGAATTATTACTATCAGGGAGTGAAAAAGAACCTTGTGGAGTGGGATAAATTAGATCCAGTAGACTATCTAGACTATGACCTTTGGCTTCGAGACCTTAAGTTGAGAGATAAATGGCCACAATGGGAAAAGACTATTCGTGAAAAGAATCAACGTGAAAAAATAGGGAAGGTTCTCCACTGTGTAGGAAAGTGTCGTTTCTATAGAGGTATTGGTTATTATAACGGACAGTTTAGGTCCACGGTTTTAGAGGGTGATGAAATTCACACTGGTGAAGATAGTTACGCTTGGGTTTTTCTATTTGATGGAACTATGGTCAGACTATCTCCCTATACATCTATCACATTCAAAGAGTTTAATTTAGGAAAGGAAACAAACTTTATTCAAGCAAGAATCAATTCAGGAAATGTTCTATGGTTGAGTAGAGAGAGAGAGAAGTTTGTAGAGACTAATGAACGTGAAACAGATGGACTCTTTTTACCAATGAAGTTTTATGACGCTTTACCAACTACAGAGAAGTCTGAGTACGATGAGAATAATCTTCTTTCTTATCTAGAAGAGAGTAAGGCAACAATTAATCAATATAAGCGATTGAATAAATTGATAGAGGAAAATAATAGTTTATTTCCTAATAGGAAAACATTCTCATTTCTAGTTACGCCTAATGGCTCTATTTCTGGAGAGTCTTTAAATATTGAATTCATCTCATTGGTAGGTAATGAGGGATATCTAAAAAGAAGAAGCTTCCAGCAATTGGGGCTTGTTGGTGAGGGTAATGATAGAGAGGCCCTTTTTTATTACAGAGGATTTGATAATAAAAATGTATTCGAAATCAATGATTACTCTTGGTATAAGATTGGCGAAAAAGGAAGAGTTATCTCTACTCACGAGGAGAGCAATCTCTTTAGAGTGGGGGAGTTTATTACTAAGAGAATCCCAACAATCTTTGTAGCTAGAGAGCTACTTTTAAAAGAGTATAGTGGGTTTATGAATAAGTTAGAGGATGAGAATACTCTAGGGCTGAAATATGGCTATAGAAAATGGGGATCCTTTAGTGACCCTAAAAGTGATCTTAGTTTAAGATTTTCATTTCTAAAAGAGTATTCAAGAAGAATGGAGACATCAAACCTTCTTGCGTCTCAAAGATTAAGAGAGAAGTTAAAGTCTTTAGGTGGAGAGAATCAAGACATGACATATTCTTCAAAATTCTTTAATCTTGCTCTTATAGAGTTTAAGCGCGGTGAAGACCTTAAGACATATATGAAGACTGATGGTGAAGTCTTAAATTCAACTAAAAAGAAATTTTGGAAGATAATCAATGAAATTAAATAAAAAAATGAAACTAGTTTTAGCGAGTGGTAGTCCTAGAAGAAAGGAGCTACTTGGTTGGTTGAATATACCATTTGAAATTAAAAGCTCTGATGTTAAAGAGATCACTGATAAGGTAAATTCATTTGAAATTGCTGAAGATCTTGCAGCTTTAAAAGGACGAGATGTTTTTAATATTCTTTCAAAGAGAGAAGATTTTGGTAAAGAGTATTTACCATTTATTATCTCTTCAGACACGATCGTAACCTTAGGAGATAAGGTTTATGGAAAACCAAGTGGAAGGGAAGATGCTAAGAGAATGCTCCTAGAGCTCGAAGGTAAAGAGCATAAGGTTATTACAGCAGTCTTTTTCTCATGCTTAGATGAGGATGGTTCAACTAGAGAGAGAGTCTTTTCTTGTGAGAGTGAAGTTACTTTTGAGAAAATTGACAGAGACCTTCTTGAACTTTACTTAGCTAGTGGCGAGTCTTTAGATAAGGCCGGAGCCTACGGAATTCAAGGACAAAGCTTGTGTTTCATATCTAAAATTAATGGATCATATTCAAATGTCGTTGGTTTTCCAATTACAGATTTTCTAAGAGAGTTTAAAGAATTCCTCGGTCATAGAGATTCTGTTGATGGTGAGTGGAGAGACTTGTTTGAATCTTAACCATGAAGAAAAGATAACTAAAAAACTTAATGATTTAAATATTAAATTCTTCAACCTAAAGACTATAGGTGAAGATCTATATTTTGAATTAGACATTTGGGCAAAGCCTGGTTCTAAAGTTGAGAAGCACAGTGTTGGTGAAAATGGTGAGCTTATTCTCTATATAAAAGAAAGGGCAATTGAAGGAGCTGCCAATAAAGGCTTCATAAAGTCTCTTTCCAAAATATTTTCTATTCCTAAATCTTCAATTGCTATTTCAAAGGGCTCAAAATCTAAGTTTAAGAGATTTTCTTTTCAATTAACTTTTACAGAGCGTAAGAATATCGATTACTATTTAGACCAGTTACAAAACGTAGTAGGAAAATGAAAAAGATAGTCATTCTATTAACTATATTCTTAAGTTCTCAAGCAGTCTTTTCTCAAGCAAAGAAGTCTTCTTTCGATTACACAACTGAGATTCATACTAAAATCTCTAAGATTAAAGTTGTGGCGCCTGAGGATTTTATAGGTGAATTAGAAGACCTCAAGGTAGATCTTGAAAACTTCTTTGATCATAAGAGAAAGGTTTGTAATGGTGAGTTTTCTTCGCTTATATTAGTTGCTAGTGCATCTAAAGATGGTGGGGGTAATAAGCTTAGTGATGAGGAGAGAAGTCTCTGTTTCCGTGAGCTAAAGGCCCTTCAAACAACTTATGTGAATAACTTATTTCTTGCTAGAAAAAGGTTTCTAACTTGGTCTTTTGAAAAAAACATTAAGAGTTTAGATTCAGAAAGAGAAAAGGCCATCAAGAGCTTGCAAGGAAGCTTTGATAAGAAAGGTCTAGGGAAGGAGAGTAGGTAAGAACCTCAACTCTACTTTTCCAGAGATTCCTCAATATTTAACTTTGTTCTCTTCATCCCAACAGCAGTTCTCGGTCTTAAGCTCTTAACTCTGTTAAAAGATCTAGACGGCTTTAAGCTTAAGCTTGGCGCTGCAGATTTCTTAACTGCTTTAGTAAGATCCTTAACATCGATTACGATCTCTGAGTCTTGTGTGTGAATTGTTTCGTTAGAAGTGTTCATCACTTTCTCCTTAGTTTAGTGTGTCTGATTTTTGTTCACCCTCAGATCCACTTATAAGAAGTCAAGCGACTTAATTGAAGATCTTAGGTCGGCACTACGGCCATTCTCAAGTTTTTTAACAACGGCAAATCCTTTAGCCTAAAATTGCTATATCTTGAACCATATCGGTCAAAAACTGTTTAAACTTAACTCGATTTCTCGAGGTCATTTATTAGTATTTTAACACATTCTGCCAAAAAAAGCACCCATTGCAATAGGAAGTTCTGACCGCATGCGTAGTCGGTTGTAAATAGCTGAAATCTAGGGCAATCTAGAAAGGTATTTCTCAAATTTTTGTCAAAAAGGAAGACGTTTTATGGCCAAGAACCAATCTCTACTCCAAGTGTTGTCACTTTTTACACTTATACTCCTAACTAGCTGTGGATCCGTACAAAAAGTTGCTGTCGGAACTACAGGAAGCCTAATGTATGAGGCAACGAAGGGACTAGAGACCCAGGGAAACTGGGATAACTTCAAAGATGGCACTTTAGCCAACTTAACTCTTGTAGATGGCCTACTACATTTAAAGCCTGAAGATACGGAATTATTAGTGACAGCGATTAAAGGGTATACGGGTTATGCCTTTGCTGTGAATGAAACTCTCTATCTTGCTGATTACTATCAAGACATAATGGATAGTAAGAATAAGAATCAAGCAATTTACAACTATGCTAAGGCCTTCTCTTATGGACTTAAGTTCCTAGAGAGCGAAGGTATCTCTTGGGACACATTAATTAAGTCACAAAACAAAGAGGGTGGAGTAGTTGAAGTTCTAGATAATCACCTTTCAAAGAATATGCTTCATTACGAAGGTGTGCTCTTTGCAGCTCAAGCTCTTGGAGGAATGATTAATCTTCAAAAAACAGATATGGCCCTTGTAGCATCTCTTCCTGTTGTGAAAGGGATGTTTGATTGGGTATGTACAAACAAGCCAGATATAAACTTTGGTACATGCCAAATTTTCTATGGAACATATGAAGCAGCACGTCCAAGAATGCTTGGTGGTAATCCTGAGAAAGGTAAGGAAATATTTCTTAAGCTTATCGCTGAACAACCAAATAACTGGTTAGCAAGAGTATCATTTATACAATATTATATTATTCCAATGCTAGAAGAAGATGATTATGCTACCCAGAAATTCTTTATGGAAACTGCGACACGCAAGCACTATAAAGAACTTCTTGGTAAGCCTTCACGTCCTACAGAGAAGGACTTTGAGGAGCCAAGATTAAGGCTTTATCAATCATTAGCAGTGAAGAGATTTGAGATAATTAAGAAATATGAAGAAGATTTATTTTAAAAATAGGTGATAGAGATGAAAAAAATTATTACAGCATTTGCATTTAGTTTATTTTTTTGCGCTAACTCTTTTGGGGTAACTCTTAAAGTTGGTGTTCTTGCTCCGGAAGGAACAAATTGGTCAAATAGCTTAAAGAAGATGGCCAAAGAAATTAAAGAGAAAACAAATAAGAAAGTAAAAATTAAGTTTTATTTTGGAGGATCTCAAGGAGATGAACCAGATGTTCTTAGAAAGATCAGAGTGGGTCAGCTTCATGGTGGTATTTTCACAGGGAAAACTCTTGGAGATATTAATGGAGACGTAAGAGTTGTAGAGCTTCCATTTACTTTTTACCACGACAGAAAGAAAGCGCTAGGTATCGTTGAGAAAATGGAGCCTTTCTTTAATAAGAAATTTGAAGAAAATGAATTTAAAAACTTAGGGTTCTTTGAGATTGGAAACGTTTATTTTGTTTCTCAAAAGAAAACTGACTCGTTAAAAAATATGATGGGAGTTAAGATTTGGTCATGGGAAGGGGACACTCTTGTTTCAACAATGATTGAAACTATGAAGTTTGTATCTGTTCCGCTACCGCTACCAGATGTTCTTTCATCACTGTCTACTGGAATTATTCAGGCCGCTTATGCTCCACCTCTTGGAATTATTTCTCTACAGTGGAATACAAAAATTAAGTATGTCATAGATTTACCAATATCATTCTCAGTAGGTGCATTTCTTTTATCTGATAAAGGATGGGCTAAAGTTAAGCCTGAGTACAGAAAAACTGTAGAAGAAATTGCTCAGAAATATATTAAAGAAGTTAATGCTGGTAACGACAAAGACAATAACGATGCTCTTACAGCAATGAAAGCACAAGGGATAGAGTTTCTTAAGTTCTCTGATGCTGATGTAGCGAAAGGAAAAGAGCTTAGAAGCGAAGTTGTTGGAAAACTTAAGGGGAAGCTCTTTTCTGCTGAAGCTCTTAAGATGCTGGAGAGTAACTTATAATGAAGTTTTTTAGAGTCATAGATCAAATAATTGAAAAGTTATCTACATGGACACTTCTAGTAAGTGTCCTTGGTATGTTAACGTTGAGTGTTTTGGCCATTGTTCTAAGATGGTTTAACTTTACACTTCATTGGATTGAGCCTTTTGTAAGACATTTGGTTTTTCTTAGTACTTTCCTTGGAGGAGTACTTGCTACAGGGCGAGGTACTCATATCGGAATTGATATTCTTGGGAAGTATTTAGAGTCTATCCACAGTGATCTTCTCTATAATTGGATAAGAAGAGTTATATCTTTGGCATCTTTTTTAACTTTAACTTGGTTAATTTATGCTTCTTATAACTTTTTATTAGTAGAGCTTAAATATGGTAAACCTGTTTTTTGGGGAATTGAGAGTGGTTATTTAGTTGCCATTATTCCTTTTGGTTTTGCTTTAATTGCCTACAGATTCTTTTACTTATTTATTAGTTCATTTAATGGGAGGAGAGCATGTTAGAGATTTTCTCATTTCTTGGAATTATAATATTAGCTATTTTAGGGGTACCACTTTTTGTGATCATGTCCCTTGCTGCTCTGACTGCATTTAGTTTTACTGATGTTGAAACGTCTGCTGTTGCTGTTGAGATATATAGATTGTCTTCAGCACCAACTCTTTTAACTATTCCTCTCTTTACTTTTGCTGGTTATATTATGGCCGAGTCAAAGTCTCCCCAAAGGCTTCTTCGCTTTGCTGAAGCGGCTCTTGGATGGTTACCTGGTGGGGTAGCGATTGTGAGTCTGGTTATTTGTGCGTTCTTTACAGCATTTACTGGAGCAAGTGGAGTAACGATTATTGCTCTTGGTGGACTTCTCTTTCCAATATTAAAAAATGAAGGTTACACCGAGAAGTTTAGCTTAGGACTGATTACAACTTCGGGCTCTCTTGGATTGTTATTTCCTCCTTCGTTGCCAATTATTCTCTATGGGTTAGTTGCTAAAGTTGATATTGATCAATTATTTATTGCAGGGATTATTCCTGGGATATTATTAATTGTTATTCTTTCAGCCTGGTCAATTAAGAATGGTACTTTATCGGCCTCCAATAAGAAGTTTGAGCTTGCTGAATTTGTAGCTGCTTTTAAAGGATGTTTTTGGGAGGCCATTCTTCCTGTCGGTGTTCTAGTTGGTATTTATGGTGGATTTACAACAGCAACTGAAGCTGCAGCCATTACTGCTTTCTATATTCTTATTATTGAATGTTTCGTCTATAAAGACCTGGATATTGTTAAAGATATTCCTAAAGTTACAGCTGACAGTATGAGTTTAGTTGGTGGAATTCTTCTTATTCTATGCTGTGCCCTTGGGTTAACAAATTACTTAGTAGATGAAGAAATACCAATGCAGATATTAGATTTTATGAGAGAGTTTTTAACGAATAAGTATTCGTTCTTATTATTCTTAAATATCTTCTTATTAATTGTTGGTTCACTGATGGATATCTTCAGTGCCATTATTGTTGTAGTTCCTTTGATTGTTCCAATTGCTCAAGAGTTTGGAGTCCATCCTGTTCATCTTGCAATTATCTTTTTAACAAATCTTGAAATAGGTTATATTACTCCTCCTGTTGGAATTAATTTATTTATTTCATCTTTTAGATTTAAAAAGCCAGTCACTGAACTGTATAGAGCATCTTTTCCATTTTTAATTCTAATGCTTGTTGCTCTTGCAATTATTACTTATGTTCCAGACTTAAGTTTAATGCTTATTGGTGAAGGGAAATAGATTACTATATGTTAAAAAAGAATATAACTTCAATACTCTTACTTGCTCTTTCTTTAAATGCTTGGGCAAGTAAGACTATCTCAAATGATTACTATGATAGTACTTTCGTTGGTGAGCAACCAACGCCTTTATATCATGGACCAATATCTCCAGAGTATTCTCTAAATAGCTCTAATGGAGAAATTGTTTTTGAAGATGACTTGTATTTTAAAAACTATCTTCCAAAACTTATTGAAAAAGAAATTTTTGATTTAAGTGAGATGTGGGAAGTTGAGTTTCCTACAAAATCTAACTGTCCTGATTATTATTTAAATGAAAATATTGAATATATCAGATATCTCTATAGATTAATTACAATTAGTTATCTATTTGAAAGTCTGAAAGAAAACTACTCACTAATGTATGAGATCGATGGTAACGAAAAACTTTGTTCACTAGATTGGAAAAAAACGTTAGGGATGTGTAATCCTAAGTCTATTGAAATGAAGAAGTTTGTGAAAAGGGCCAAAACTAGGTATTTAAAAGATTGGAACCCTGCGGCCTTAAATAAGCTCAATAGTACCGAGAGAGCAGGCTGGATTCAAAACTTTAAAAGTTTAACTCCAAGAGGTGTTGCTAAGACAAGAACGTATAATAGGCTAGTAAAGAAGGGAGTTGCTCCTAAGAACTTTACCCTTAAAAAATCTCACCAAGAGCTAGCAGCTATTTGCCACGACGATAAAGACCTTTTAGTTAAGCTGTGTTCAGAGCAGGATGATGTTTATGGACTAAGTTCTGTACCAAAAGCAATTGAACTACTATATGAATCTAATGCTTCTAACGTTATTAATACTGGTGGGCATGGGCTTAGTTGTTTAAAGAGATACTCTTCTATCTTATCAAGCAAAGAGAGAGTTTACCCTGAACTTGAACTTATCTTTTCACTGATCTCTAAGCAATTAGAGGCGAGTAAATCTCGTTACGTTCAAGGTGATCTATTTCTTCCAGGTGCTTTAAAAGAGTTTGATGACAAAGGTTTAGGGGACTTTTTATTTGTTGAAAAGAAACCGGAACCAAAGCCAGAGCCTAAGCCTGCTCCAATTATAATTGTAAAGCCAAAGCCTAAGCCAAAACCTGTTGCTAAGCCTGTAGTCGTAGCAAAACCAAAACCTGCACCTAAGCCTGTTATTCCTAAGAGAATTGTTATTAAGCTTTCTGCTTTTGAACAAGCTGTTCAAGATTTAAACACAAAGAGATTAAAAGTATCTCGAGTTGACATGGCCAAGATGAAGAGAGATTTTGTTTTCTCTGACACAATGGTTGAAGCTTTAAAGATACCTCTTAAAGATTATCAAACTAGAGAAGCTCTTTCTGATATGAGAAAGTATGATGGATTAGGTCAACGTACTGAGCCTATGCGACTGATCTTTTTAAAGTACTTAATTGAAAACAATCTACATCAAGGTCTCTATAATATTGTGTCAATTGTTGGTGAAAGGTTTTGGTTACTTAATGATATTGATGGAAAGACTGAACCTGTTTACGTTGAAATTTTAAATAACAATACTACAAGCTATAAATGGCAGATAAATATTTTAGATTTTCATAGTGTGAAGAAATAAAAAAGGGGAGCGAATGCTCCCCCTCGAAGTAATTATTTTAATACTTGATTAGTATTTCTTTGCTTGTTTTTTAAGTCTTTTCTTAACTGAGCTTTTCATATCTAGCATTAATAAGAATCCACCATTTTCTCCATCTTGATCTTCACCAACTAAAGAAAGGTTACCAACTCTATCTCCACCTGCGTAGAATCTAGCTGTGATAATTGAGTTCTCAAGGTTAAGACCTTTTACTGGAATAAAGATTCCAAAGATATCTGGTCCTAAATAAACACCCATGTTGTTAAACTTCTCAATACTAAATGCAACTGCTGGTAAACGACCACTTGCTACACCTGGTAATGCTCTACCGCCTGGAAGTGACTGTGGATCAAGGTTTGATAGACTGCCATCAAATATATCATCAAGTGAAATTGATACTGCCATTAATGTTCCATTTGACTGAAGGTCTGGAGACATTTCAATATACGAATTAGGGTATTTTGGAATTGCATATCTTAATCCACCTTGTAATTGAAGATTATCAAATACCATTGTGATTAAAACATCATCCTGCTGTAGTGATACTACAGGACCTGTAACTCCAGGGATTTCTAGGTTTGCACCATCTTTACCGCTTCCACATGAAGTTGTAAAAACAGACACTGATAATAGTAATGACATAAATACGAGCTTTGATCTCTTTGCCAGTTCCATTGTTCTCATAAATTCTCTCACATTTTTTTTAGAAACGTCGTTTCTAATAGATATCTAAATAAGAACTAACAAATTACGGACAATTCGAGCGGACGTACAACTTAAAGTCTTTATTTAGAATTTTTCTCTCACCTTTTTTTATGAAGACCAAGATTAACATTCTGATAACTTTGGTCAATTACTAATCGGAGGCACTTTAGATTTCTTGAGCTTTTTGCTCGGCTTTAATGTAGAAGTCCTTTAATTTTAGACTCTTAAACTAAAGAAAAGATTAATATCGCTTTTTGTTTAATGCCTATTTTTTTAGACACTCTATTTAGTTGATGTGCCAAAAATGTCAGTGAGAAAGAGTTTCCACGGTGAAACTTAAATATAAATTAGCTATAATAGCTATATGAAGGTCTTTACAACATTTAAAGAAACATTACCTGCAGCAAATGAAAACTCTAAACGTAGAGGTCCAAAAAAGAATGGTCCCTCAAAAGTGAAGAAGTCTTATAGACCGCCAAGAGAAAAACTCTCTGCTGAAGATATAAAGGCGAGAGTTGCTCAAAAAACTGCTAAGCCAGATAAGAAAGTTGAAGTCACTGCAGGAAAGCAAGTCAGTACATTCATGTCTGAAGAAGCAGCAGCTGCAAAGCCTGCGATTAGAACAAAGCCTTCGACTGCAACGGCCGTAAAAGGATTAGGTAATCCTGAAGAGATTGAAAAGTCCTCTGGTGGAGAAGAAGCTAAGAAAGTTCTACTTCACTCAGATGTTCAAAAGAATGATCCCAAAGATACAAATGTTCAAGAAAAGTTAAAAGGGTTACTTAATTCAAATGGCTTTGGCTGGAATGAAAAAGAAAGGGCCGCCCTCTCCGAAATATTAGGTAAGAACTAGTCTTTACTCATATCAATCATCTTCTGTATTTTCACAACTGATGATTTTACAATATCTTCCATTTTTCCTTCTAATACTGTTGCCGCAGAGTGGTTATGTCCACCACCACCAAGGGCCTGGGCCATAATCCCGACATCAATATTAGTACAAGCTGATCGCATACTTAATTTCACCGATGTCCCATTTTCTCTGAACATACAGGCAACTTTGATATTATCTAAAATTAATAAGTGATTGATAAATCCATGAGTATCTTCTGCATCTGATTGATGCTTTTCAATCATTTCTTCGTCGAGAGTTATCCAGGCAACTTCCTCAGTTTCGTTAGTCTGCGCGGAAGTTAGGACCTCTCCAATGAGTCTCATATAATCAATCTTCTTAGTACCATTGATCTGATTGAATGCTTCAGGAGGCCTTACTCCAGCATCCATAAGTTTAGCGATCAATCTATGAGTATTTCCAGATACGGTAGGGTATCTAAAGCTAGATGTATCAATAAGGATTGCTGTGTAAAGAGCTAAAGACATTTCTTTAGTAAACTCAACACCAAGTCCTAAAATAAGATTCCCTACTAATTCACCAGTGGCCGCCATAGATGTATCTATACAGTGAATGGCCTCAAGCTCTTTAGCGCAAGGATGATGATCAATAAATAGAAGATCTTTTGAGCTCATTACGAGCTCCTGAGTATTTTTTCCAATTCTAGGCAGGCTATTTGTGTCTGCTACTATGAAGAGGTCAATTTCTTTGAAGGGTTTTTCTAGGTACTCATCATAAGAGATGATTACATCTAATGGGTCTAAGTACTTATACCGGTCGAATAATTTTTTTTCATTTACACAAATAGCATTCTTGCCAAGCTTTTGAAGGGCCATGCAAAGAGCAATTTGACTTCCTATGCCATCGGCATCTGGAAAAATATGTGTCGTAATGACGATAGTCTGAGCATTTTTAATGTGTTCTTCAAATATCTTATTCATAACTCATCATATCGGTAACTAAGCGATAATTCTTGAAGAAAATACGTAATATCTAGTATTTTGAACCTAGTTAGGCTTTAACTTTATCTATTTCTTTTGCTAGGATTAATTATAAAAATTTCGTGAGGTGATTTTATGGAAGAAAAGGCCATCCGAGTTGAAAATGTTCATAAGAGCTACTCTTCGACTGTAGCGTTAGATGGTATTTCCTTTGAAGTGTCTAAGGGGAGTATTCATGGTTTCCTAGGACCTAACGGTGCTGGAAAATCAACAACAATGAAGATAATTACAAACGAGCTAACTCTTTGTTCTGGAGAGGTGTTTGTAGATTCTAATAGGCCAATAGGTTTTTTACCTGAGATCCCACCATTGTATAAACATATGGTAGTTGAAGAATTCCTACAATTTGTAAAAAATATTTTCGAATCACAAGTGGATTTGTCAGGTATTCTCGAAAAATGCGGAATAGATAATGTTAAAGGCCGATTGATAGGTAATCTATCAAAAGGATACCAACAAAGAGTCGGTATTGCTCAGGCCTTAATCGTTGATCCTGAAATTATCATTCTAGATGAGCCTACTGTAGGGCTTGACCCTCATGCTATTAAAGAAATACGAGAATTAATTCTCTCTTTAAAGAAAGATCATACAATTTTATTTTCAACACACCAGCTGTATGAAGCAAGTAACCTCTGTGATGAAGTGACTATCATTAATCGTGGAAAAATTCTTAAGACTGGAAAAATTGAAGATGTAAAACGAGATCTTGTGACTGGAGAGATCTTTTTAATCGAACTTGATTCCAGACTTTCTGATGAAGACTGCGAGGAATGTGAAAAAGAATTCAATGTAGAAATTATTAGAAAAGAAACAGAACTTAGAATTACATCTAAAGGAAATGAAGACTTGCGAGGAAGAATTAATAGATTTCTATTAGACAGGAATTATATTGTGAGTTCATTAAAGATTGAAGAAATGGATTTAGAACAAATTTTTGAACAAGTGACGAGTGAAAAAAATGTTTAATATATATAAAAGAGAATTAAAAGAAGCTCTGTCTTCACCATTATTTTATATTTTATGTGCCATCTTTATTGGTATTACTGGGTGGATATTTTACTATCGAGTCTTGGCGTCTAAAGAATTTGTAGGTTCAAGCTTAACTTCTAATGTGTTGATTCCTCTATTTGGAATGATTAGTTCATTATTTATGTTTTTAACTCCACTGCTGACAATGAATTCATTTGTTGAGGAGAAGAGGTGTGGGACACTTGATTTACTGATGAGATCTAAAGTAGGACTTTGGAATATCATTATTGGTAAATACCTCTCTCACATTACTCAAATCATTTTTATGCTCATTCTATCTCTTATGTTTCCAATGATCTTAATGTTCTCTGGATATAGTGATTGGGGAATTGTTCTTAGTGCTTACTTAGGTTTAATTTTAAATATTAGTACTTATGTGTTGATTGGAATGTTTGCTTCTTCAATATCTGGAAATCAAATTGTTTCTGGTTTTATTTCTTTTTCAATGATCTTTGGAGTTCTTTTACTAAACCTTGCAGCGAACTCCACAAATAACTTTATAGTTGGGCAATTGCTTAGCTATCTAAATAATAACTCCCACTTCGTTCACTTTGTCCAAGGTGACCTTAGAAGTTTTAGCTTTGTGTACTTTCTTTCTTTTATAGGACTATTTATGATGTTTATAAATAAGTCTCTTAATTCGAGGAGATGGTAATGAAGAGTTTTCTATCAAATTTACTCATTGCAGTTAATATAATTCTTTATTTAGCTAGTATATTCCTATGGCTTTCAGTTTCTGACGAGATTTACCTAAATGTAATCGTTTCGTGTGTTGCCTTGGTTTTAACATTGATTTTACTTATTGTTTTTAGGAAGTCTTTTAAAGCGTACTATACAAGTTCACAGTTTAAGCACTTAGCTGACGCCTTGATTGCTTGTTTCCTAGTTGCTTGTATCACTGGAATGGTTAATTATCTGGCCTTTAAGAATCCAGTTCAATTTGACTTATCTCAAAAGAAGTTACACTCACTTAAAGAGCAGACCTTAAACGTATTGAACAATTCAGATGGAGAAGTGACCATTGATGTTTATGCTAGAAAAGAAAATTTTCAAGTTATAAGCACTTTACTTGAACTCTATCGACTTAATAAGTCTGATTTGAAGTTTAATTTTATCGATGCAGAGTCTAATCCAAATTTAGTACAAAAGAATAATATAACGATTCTTCCTACGCTTATTGTTTCAAAGGGAGAAAAGGTTGCTAGAGCTATAAAGACTAGGGAGCTTGAGTTAACTAATGCTATTTTAAAAGTGAGTAGAGAAAAAGAAACTACTCTTTGTGTGGATAGCTCTCATTCTAAATTTAGTTGGTACTTAGATGGTCGTGATCATCATAGCTCTCTTAGAAATCTCTTAGAAATGGAAATGTATAAGGTTGAAGATATTAAGCTTGTTTCTGGTGAGCCGATTGCTAGTTGTGACGCTTTAATTCTTTGGGCCCCAGAGATTGATCTAAATGAAAATGAAATAAGTGCTCTCAATGCATTTCAAGAAAGTGGGAAAGCTTTATTAGTGGGAATAAATCCTCAGTTTAATGGAGACACAATTCCTAATTTAAGAAAATATTTAGCAGAGCAAGGAATTAAGGTTCATAATATTCTCTCTATTTCTCCTGATTCTACTATTGATGGTTCTAATGGAGCTGCACCAATTGCAAAAACATTTGCTAAAAGTCATCCGATATTTGAAAACTTTACTGAATACGTATTCTTTCCTCTAGCAACAGCTGTTACTTTTTCAGGGGACTTGGGGCTAAAGGCCGTTGAGTTAATAAAGTCTACAGGTGAGAGTTGGGGAGAGTCTGAATTTCTTGATTTAGCGAATAAGAAATTTGATAAAGGACGAGATCTTCCAGGCCCTATTAACTTTGCTGTGAGTAGAGAGTTTGGAAATGGCGGAAGAGTTGTTGTTTTTTCAAATACTAGTTTTGTTTCTAATACTTATACGAAGTTCACAAATAACTTTAAAGTACTTGTTAATACGGTTTCATGGTTAACAAAGAATGATCAATTGATCAGTTTTGATCGAATTACTATGAAAGATGAGCCGTTATTTATCAGTGCTCCTCAGTTAGGAGTGATCTTCTTTTTTAGTGTGTTAATTCTTCCAATTTGTTTGATTGTCTTTTCAATCGTTCTTTACAAAAGGAAAGGGAAGCTGTGATGAAAAAGAATTTAGGCTTATTAGCTCTTTTAATATGTTTAATCTCTGTTACTTACTTTACACAAGAAAAGAAAGGGTTATCTGATGAAAAAGAAAGGGATAACAATTCTAAGATTATAGATTCGTCAATGTATGGAGACTTAATAGAGCTACAAACTCCTTTTAGTCATATTAAGAAAAATAAGAACTTATTCATAAACTTTACAGATGGACATAAAGTTGACCCCAAGAGAGTAGATGAGTTCTTGAGTCGCTTATCACAGATTAGGGCCACAAAGTACTTAAAGGATATTTCTCCTGATCAGATGGGAGAATTTTTTCCTGAGAAGCATTTGAAGATGACTTTTACTTTTGAAAACGAAGTTCTTGAATATCAGTTAGGTAAGAAAGTTAATTTCTCTCAAGATTTCTATATTGCTTTTAAAACAAAGAATAAAGATATGGTAATAGCTCTTGCTAATGATAAAATGCCGTTTGAAGGTATGGTCAATAAACAAGATGAGCATCGATCAGATCATAAGTATAAAAGAGTAAAGTCTCTTTTCAATTTACCTTCTAACTTCTTTTTAGATCTCACTATATTTGATCAAGAGGAACTAGAAAGATCAATTGTATTTTCAAATATTAGAAATGAATCATTTGCAATTGACTTTAAGTCAGGAACAACAAATCCTCCTCCTCAACATCCAATTGAAGTTTCAAAGACAAAGATGGAACATTTAAAAGATAAGCTACTCTCTCTAAGAGCACTTAATTATCTAACGAATGTGGATTCAACTAAGTTTTCTCGTACGGTAGGGTCTATTAAGACTGAAGAGGGTCTGTATACTATTTATGAAAAGTATAAGAATGATCAGTCTTACTATATCTTTAATCCAAAAAATAATCTTTATTATCAATTTAATGCTGGCGAACAAAAGATCTTACTCTTTAATATTCAAAATGTTTGGAACTTAAGAGTTTTAGAAGAGCTGGGGTCAGATGTAAAAGTTACTTTCGATAATAATGAAACTCTAGATTTAGAAGTCCATAGAATGGGAAGTGAGGCGATTAAGATCTTCAAATTACTTCTAAATCCTGCAGCGTATATTGTTAACGAGAAAGATGTTTCTAGTTTCAAGAAGTGGAAACTAAAGCTAAATGTAAACAATAGAGAACTTGAAGTATCTTTTACAGACTCTGAAATTATAGTATTAGATAGAAGTTTGAAAATCACTTATCATTATATAAGATATAGTAAAGAGCCCGTAAGTATTGACCCCGATAAATATAGAGTTAAGTAATGAATCAGATAGTAAAAGAATACATTCTAACATTTCTTCATCCTTTTAAAACTCACGATGTTTTAAGAAACCTTAGAACACGTCAAAGGCCATTAGCTCTTGCTAGTGAAGTTCTGACAGAACAAGAAGATGAAATTGCTGGTCTATCATTCTTAGAAGTGATGAGTATCTCTTGGGTAATGGTAATCATTAGTGGACTCTATTCTGTGGGAATGATTTACTTTGGATATATTACGGGATCATTTATGAGCGAGTCTGATTCGCTCTCTTCTTTGATTTCTGAAAATATGTCACTTGAGTACCAGAAGATTTTAATTTCTTGGTCTATTCTTCAAGTTATTATTTTTCCTATTACACTTTGGTTCTACGCAAAGCTTTGGACTGTAGTCATAAGATTCTTTGGGAATCTCTTTGAGTTTGATGGTGATGTAGAAAGTGTTACGTCTCAAGTTGTGAACCATTCCATAGTTACAAATCTATTCTTAGTTATTCCAATATTTGGAGAGATGATTAGACACTTCTCTTCAATTATCTATCTCTTTGCTGGACTTAGAAATAATATGTCTTTTTCTATCTTGCAGAGCTTAATAGTAGTTTGTTCTCCATTAATTATATTTGTTCTCTTTATTTTGCTTGGGATTATCTATTTCACATCTCTTTTTGCGATGCTTTAAAACACATCCTGTTTTGACTTATCGCCAAAGTCAGGAGGTGTTAGAAAATTTATTCTCACTATCTATTGGAATTCATTACAATAGTTAAATGACACATGGAATGGCCTCATTTACAGAGTGCAATGACTTTGTAAGAATCATTCTACACACAACAAATAATTACCCGCATTTTAAAGGAGAGAGACGTGTCCCCGTATCTAGCAAGCTTCATGACAGGAAGTGTTGAAGTCGTTTGTGGACCTATGTTTTCTGGTAAAACTGAAGAGTTAATCAGAAGAGTAAGAAGGGCCCAAATCGCAAAGCAGAAGATTCAAATTTTTAAGCCAGCATTAGATGATAGATATCACGAGACTAAGGTCGTGAGTCACTCATCTCAATCTGTAGCTGCGACACCAGTTAACTCTGCTATAGACATTCTTAAGAGGATTTATGACTCAACGAGAATTGTGGCCATTGATGAAGTTCAATTCTTCGATGACAACATTATTAAAGTAGTAAACAAGCTCTCTAGAAGAGGCGTGCGTGTTATTTTAGCAGGTCTTGACCAAGACTATAAAGGTGAACCTTTTGGGCCAATGCCACACCTTATGGCGATTGCTGATGATGTAACAAAGGTTAAGGCCGTTTGTACTTCATGCGGTGCTCCTGCATCAAAAACACATAGGAAATCTACAGAGAATGCTGACCAAGTTCTTGTTGGTGAAGCTGATCTATATGAAGCAAGATGTACTGCTCATTGGGATTACCAGCCTGATGATGAAGATCTACTTGCCTTCTCAACAAATATTGAAGGTGCTGACGGCACCATTTCAGAAGCTCAAATATAATTTAATTTGGAAGGAGACTGTTGTCTCCTTCTTTTTTTGATATACTCTCTATGTATTAATTAAGACAAGAGGGTTTTTATGTCATTTCCAGAGTTAATATCAAAAGATTCTATTCAAAGCCGCGTTAGAGAACTAGCTAAAGAGATTTCAACTGAGTTCAAAGGCGAAGAAGTTGTCGTAGTAGGTGTTCTAAAAGGATCTTTTATTTTTTGTGCAGACTTAATTAGAGAGATGGATCTTCCTGTTATTTTAGATTTTATTTCAGTTTCTTCTTATGAGGGAACAGAGTCTACTGGTGAACTTAAAATTAACTTAGATATTAAAACTGATGTGTCTGGAAAGAATGTCATTCTAGTGGAAGATATAATAGACACTGGGTTAACTATTTCTTCTCTTGTTAAAAGATTTGAGGCCCTTAATCCAAAGTCATTAAAAGTAGCCTCTCTTCTTTATAAACCAGCGCGTATTCAACATAAAGTAGATATTGATTACCTCGCATATGAAATTGAAGACCACTTTGTCATTGGTTATGGTTTAGACTTTAATGGTCTTTATAGAGAACTACCTTACGTTGGGATTTATAATGGCGAAGTATAGTGGATCAGTTAGAGTTGATCTCTTAGGTGGAACACTCGATTTAGAGCCAATAAATTTAATCATTCCTAATACAGTAACTTTAAATTTGGCCACAAGTTTAAAGGCAGAAGTTCATATTGAAGAGTTTGAACAAGGAAAAGTTCAAATTCACTCACTCGACTATAACACAACTGAGGTCTATGAGTCTGAAGATTTTACTGCTGAGAAATTATTAGGAACTCACTTTGGACACTTTAGTTTTGTTTGTCAGATTTTAAATTACTTTAACTTAAATAGTGGAGTGAAAATAAATCTAAAGTCTGGTTCTCCTCCTGGAGCGGGCCTTGGTGGCTCTTCTTCAATGGGAATTACTCTCTATAGTGCTATTTGCAAATACCTTGATCTTAAAGTGGATAGACAAACAGGTATTAATGTCGTGAGAGGTATCGAGGGGAGAATGCTAGATTCTGGACCTGCTGGCTATCAAGATTATTATCCCGCAATTTATGGGGGAGTTCTGGCATTAATTCCTACTCCTGGAAAAATAGAAGTTGACCAACTTTATAGTGAAGGACTTAAAGAGTTCTTAGAAGAGAGCATCACTCTTGTTTATTCAAGACAAACTAGGCTCTCTGGAATTAATAACTGGGAAGTTTATAAAGGATTCTTTGATAAGAATGAACTTATACGAAAGGGTCTCTCTGAAATTGCTTCTTTAAGTCAAAAGGCTTATGAAGCTATTAAAGATGAGTCATTTACAGAACTTTCAGAGCTCATCTCAAAAGAGGGAGCAATTAGAAAAGAGCTTTTTCCTGGAATTGTTTCTGAAAAAATGAATATGGTGTATAATAAAGTGGTAGAAAAAGTTCCAACGGCTGGTATTAAAGTTTGTGGAGCCGGTGGAGGAGGATGTTTCCTTATTATCCATCCAAAAGACGCTAGGGGATTAGTTGAACAAGTAATCTCTGAAAATGAAATGGACGTCTTACCTTTTTCAATCGAGAAACCTCTATAGCTAGAGAGCCTTTGTGAGTGAATCAAAAAATATTGCCGGAATGAGTATGAAGGGTGGAAGAAAGGATAACTTTTTCTTCTGCCTTATTGAGTACTACGAAGATAGCGAGAGATGGTTCCTCAGATCAATGCTTCAAGTGAAAGATGAAGAAGGTCTTGAAGGTGATGATGCCATTCGTACCTGGATTAAAGACTATAAAGTAAATCAACTCGTCGTGGACTTTCCTCTAACTTGGCCTGCTTGTCACTCATGTGAATTAGACTGTCCAGGATCTAAGAACTGTCCTGTTGAAGAAGTTGTAAATGTTAGAGATAGAGTCTCTTCTATCTTAGATGAAGATACTAAGATTAGAGAGAATCATCATAAAGAATATGAGAGATCTAGAAATCTAGATGATGAGTTTGATATGAGTAGAGACATGTGGGACAAAGAGTCTCACGAGCATCTTCTATCAAGGTCATTTAAAAGAAGACTTAAGAAAGGTTTTCTTCCTTACTGGAACCGCTCAGTAGATTTTTGGATTTGGAAGTATTACTACGATCAATACCTAGAGCTATTTACTTCTTCATATGATTCATTTGGAAATACTTCTCTTATGATTCTTTCAAGATTTTCATACCTAAGAAGACATTTTCCAAAGGGGATGGATCTCTACGAAGGAAATGTGAATTTATCTCTGATTGAGTTTTTAAGAGGTAAAATACTTCTAAATAGAGATATTCAAAATATGAGTGATATTGAGATGGGTGTTGAGGCCAGACTTGATATTATTAAAAAGATTGAGGCAAAGCTAAATATATTCATTTATGAACATGACTTGGAGCTGATTGTTAAAAATCCAAGAGCTTTCGACTCTTTTATTTTAGCAGTAACAGGACAAAGAAACCTCTTAGATCGAGTGAGAAATCTTCCACTATGGACTAGACCTTCTTTGACGAGGCTTTTGGTTCCAAAGTTTTAGGACTAAACTGACTTAGACCAATAAATACATAAATCATTAATACACCTGAAAGGGTGTAGGCGAAGTTTATCCCTCCACTTATTAAGTTTGAAAAACCAATGAGAAAGAGACCTAATCCTCCAAGAGAGGATTGAATCCTTAAGTATTTATAAGCAAAGGCCTTATCTCTATAGTAGTAGAGATAGTTAATCACATGAATAATAATGACCCCAATAAACATTGCGAGCATTGCTTGTCTTGAAAGCTCATAGAGTTCAGTAAAGAAATTTTTTGGAAACATACTAGAGTCAAGTGCTGGATTTTTCTTAACTTGCTGAGTGACTTGAGAAAAGATTCTTGGAAACGCATCTATCCAAATATAATAAAAAATGAGAATATCCCCAAGTAAACAAAAAAGTATTGCTAATTTTTTAAATGTCTTCTCAGTAAGGTTTTTATATAAATTTTCCATAAATTAATTATAGGACAGGTTTATGACACTACAAGTGATTTTATTAATATTATCCATCGTTATGCTCTACTATGGAGCAGAGTTTGCTCTAGAGTCTGCTGAAAAGATTGGATTATATCTTGGAATGTCACCACTGGTTATTGGACTACTCATTGTAGGCTTTGGTACATCTCTTCCAGAGTTCTTTGTATCTCAGTTGGCCTGCTTTAGAGGCGAGAGTCCTATTGCCCTTGGAAATATTATAGGCTCAAATATCGCCAATTTATTTCTTATCATGGGATCGGCCGGTATATTTGTTCCTTTATACCTCTCTAGAAAAGAGATCACTAAGCAGCTTTACTTTCATATTGTTCTCACTCTTATTTTAACACTTATCCTTTTCCAATCAGAGCTTTACTGGTGGGGAACAGGCCTACTTGTTTCATTCTTTGTCATATATCTTATAAATACATTTAGTGAGATGAGAAAGCAGAGACACTTAAGAAGTGTGAGCCAAGAAGAACTAGAGCATGAGATGGGACCAATGCTCTATATTAAACTGATTGTGGGATTTGTTCTTCTTTACTTTGGTGGAGACTTACTTGTAAGTTCTGGCTCTAAGGTAGGGGTTATGCTTGGAATCTCAACTTATGTTATCTCTGCTGTATTTGTGGCCTTTGGAACATCATTTCCTGAGCTTGTGACAGCGATACTTGCCTGTGTAAAGAAGAAGGATACTGATCTAATTACTGGAAACATAATAGGTTCTAATATCTTTAATGTGGCCTTCGTACTTGGCTCAATTGGTTTTTATGATATTAAAATAACTCAAGACTACAGTCTTGAAGTGTCGGTATTGATTTTTGCATCTATCTTTCTAATTGGGGCCTCTCTTATAAAGAGAAGCTTTAATAAGTTTGCAGGAGTTGTATTTCTATCGACTTACTTAGGCGTTGTATATCAATGGGTAACGGCTTAGGACCTAGTAGATCTAGGTCCAAGGTATTTAGAGTAATTTCTTTATATCATCTTCTAGTGACTCAGGCTTACTTGTTGGAGCAAAGCGAGTAATCTGAGTTCCGTCTTTTGAAACTAAGAACTTTGTAAAATTCCACTTCACTTTCTTTGAACCAAGTAGCCCTGGAGCCTCTTCTTTTAAATATTTAAAGAGTGGGTGAGTCTCACTACCGTTCACGTCTACTTTATCAAATAGTGGAAAAGAGATATTGAACTGGAGGTCACAAAAAGACGCTATCTCTTCATTAGAACCTGGTTCCTGAGCGCCAAATTGATTACAAGGGAAGGCCAAGACTTCTAGGCCTTGATCTTTGTATTTCTTGTAAAGCTCTTCAAGTCCAGCGTACTGTGGAGTGAAGCCACATTTAGATGCTGTATTTACAATGAGAAGGACTTTATCTTTATAGTTAGAAAGCTCTACTTCTTCATTCTTATTAGTTTTTACTTTAAAATCATAAACACTCATAAATTGTCCTTTTATTCGTAAATACCTTTTTGTAGATTTCTTTGAACTGTTTTCTTTTGATCATCAGCTCTCTTATCGTGAAGCTTTTTACCACGTCCTAGTGCAATCTCTAATTTAACTATTGAACCTTTGAAGTAAATCATAGTTGGGACTAGAGTCATTTTTTGTGCTTTCATTTTATGTGCAATTTTAACAATTTCTTTTTCATTAAGTAGAAGTTTTCTTTTTCTGTCTTCTTGGTGATTATTAATATTTCCAAATTCATATTGTGGAATTTTGATATTAAATGCCCAGACTTCACCTTTACTATCAATAGTAATATGTGACTCAGCTATTGAGACTTTTCCCTCTCTTAAGCTTTTTACCTCAGTTCCAACTAGAACCATTCCCACTTCTAGTTTATCTTCAAGAGCATAATCAAAGTGTGCTCTTTTATTTTTAGCTATTATTTTAATACCCATACTTTATCCTAATAATTCATTGTTAGCCCAAGTGAGCCAACAAGTACTGATCCACCAATTTTATATCCTGGTGCTCCAATCTTATTTCCTGCATTGCCATTCTCTAGTCCTGCAGTCTTAGTTACAGTCTTATCTTTTAACATATGATACTGCAGGGATCCTCCAAGCTGTAGAGGTAAATCAAAGATTTTAATTTTATATAACGCTGCTCCTGAGACAATTGTAGAGTCAGAGTCTATTGAGTTTCCAGATCCTGAGAAATCTCCATCAATTGGACTAGGTTTGTAAGCAAGCCCTAAGTCTAGCTCAATACTATCAGTTAGAACTAGGCCCATTCCAATTTTAGGTACGAAGATATCATCAACCTTTAATACTTCGTAATCACTACTTGGTTGAATCCCACCACCTCTTTTGGCCACTTTCATTAGTGGAGTTTTATAATTTCCCCACATCTGATACTCAAGAAGAGTATAGAGTTTAACCATTCCAAATTGAGACCCTGTACCAATTCTAAAGATATGTGGGTCATAGAAAATCATCGAAGTAATATTTAAATCTAGTAGGTAATCAGTTGTCGTTGAAATTGAAACTTTACCAAAGGCATTGGCTTCTAGGTTATTTTTCATCTCTTGTTGATAAGAGAAGTAGGCCTGAAAGCTATCTGAGGGCCTATAGATTGTAGAGAAAACTAGCCCAAGAGAGGGTTTAACTTTTGACTTCATTGAGCCATATGAGCCGTAGTCACTTTGAATGGATACGTTTGTATCTGCTGTGGCCGCGGCCTGAAAGCCTATCTGAGTCCCAAGAGAGAATGCCCATGAGTCGCCAAAGGCCCTCGCGTAATTTAGCACTGCTGTCGTTCTTCTATATCTTGAGCGATACATTATGTACTCAGGAAGAAATGCATTACCTGAGTTTGTCTCAATAAGTGAGCCTACTGGAGCACTAAGGCTTAAGGCTATAGAACCAAGCTTTCTAGCTAGTGGTAAAGAGAGGTGAATAGATCCACTATAATATTTTTGATAATCTGTAGATACTGATCCCACTTCTTCATCTAGTGCAGGATCTTGAAAAGAGTCATTCTTAACGACTATTCCACTTATAGGTTCAAAATCTGTTACTGCAGAATTTATTGATGTCGATAGATTAAAGGTATTTGAAAATGCCATTTGTGCTGGAATATAGTAGTTATTGGCAGGATCATGTGGGTTTAAGTTTGCTTGATTTCCAATCCCAGAAGTTGAAACGTGTGTTCCAAAGAACTCAAAGTAATTTGCTCTAGTCCCTAGGGAGAGAAAAATAATTAGAGTTGAGATGATTAATTTCATATAACACCTTCGATTACTTTAGTTCTTTATATAATTGCTGAATAGTCTCTAAGCTAAATGACTCGGCCCTATCAGTTCTTTGAATTTCACATTTTGCAAAAGCATTATCAAGTTTTTCCGGCTCATAGAAATTCTTTAGAACTCCGCCTAGTTGCTTTCTTTTAAATTGAAAGACTTTTCGAAGAAATTTCTCAAATGCCAGAAATTCTGAAAGTGGAATTACTGGATCTTGAATTCTTTTTAGACTGATAACTGTTGAGTCTACTTTTGGTGGTGGATCAAACGCTACTGGTGGTGCCTGACATAGGACAGATACCTCGAAGTAAGTTTGAGAAAGAGCAAGGAGAGAGCCCATTGCTTTTTTCTTCTTTGTAGAGATAAAGCTAATCACTCTATCTGCAACTTCTTTTTGAAACATAAGAGTCATATACTTAATCTGTGGTGCCTTTATAAAGTTTATTAAAAGAGGAACACCTACGTTATATGGAAGGTTAGAAACTAGCCATATATCTAAATCACTTATATTTTTTTCTTCAAAGAATTTATTTAAATCTACATCTAGAGCGTCGCCTAATGTAATTGTCTCACTTGGAATAATTTTTTCCAAGTAGTCTGGAAAGCGCTTATCTTTTTCAATGACGTAAAAAGGTAGGTCGTGCTTTGCAAGGAACTCAGTTAAAATACCTGGTCCTGGACCAACTTCTACAATCGCGCCAGCAACATCTTTAAAGTCATCAGTAATATCATCAATAACTTTTTGATCTCTTAGGAAATGCTGTCCTAAGTTCTTATCTGCTTTTGGAAGGTTCTTGCTCACTAGAGGTGTCCTTTAGTCTGTAGGTCTTTCTTTGAGATATAGCGACCTTTGGCATCCAGAGTTAAACATTCTGGAAATTTAATAGCACTTGTTTCAATACGATGAGCATAGTTTGCAACCATTGCACCATTGTCAGTACAAAATGATGGTTGAACAAAGAATACGTCTTTATAAGTTTCAATAAGAACTTTTCTTAAATAACTATTACAAGCAACACCACCGCCAACTACAACTTCTAGTTTTCGAGGATAGCGCTCGTTAACGGCCTTCATGGCGTATTTAAGTTTTAGCTTAAGCGCTCCAACAATAGCGTGTTGATAAGAGGCACATACGTCTTTTAAGTCCTGAGAGTAGTGAACTCCACCTTGGTGAAGAACATGAGGATTCTTTTCGACAAATAATCTAAGAGCAGTCTTTACTCCAGAGTAACTAAGTCTACAGTCTGCAGAACTTTTTAGACCAATTGGGAATTGGTACTTTAGAGGATCTCCAGATTTAGCAAGGTCATCTATAAGCTTACCAGCAGGGTAGCCTAGTCCTAAAATCTTTCCGCCCTTATCAAAAGCTTCTCCGGCAGCATCATCAATTGTTGATCCAAGGATCTCAAAGTCCGTTTGAGAAGTTACTAATAAGTATAGTGAGTGACCCCCAGAGACGAGGAGCCCAATATAAGGGTATTTAGTTGTTCTTGATAAGTGAATTGCTTCAAGGTGAGCAAAGAGGTGATTCACTGGTATAATTGGTTTTTCAAAAATAAGTGATAACGTCTTAGCTGTATTCAACCCAGTAAGTAGTGGACCAAGAAGTCCTGGCTGAGTTGTAACACCAATAGCATCAATATCTTCCATATCCATATTTACGGATTGGAGTGTTTGTTTAAGTAGGGGAACTAGCTTGGCCAGGTGATTACGCGCTGCAATCTCAGGCACAACTCCGCCCCACTTACTTAAGAGTTCTTCTTGTGAAAAAGATTTTTGAGTTATAACACTCGGTGGAGTGTCTAAGTCGTTGGAATCAGTCTCAATAATAGCAATAGAAGTATCGTCACAACTTGTTTCAATACCCAAAATAAACTTTGTAGTCATAGAATCAAAATCCTAGCATAATAGTCTGTATTTATTAAATCTTTTAAGGTTTTTAGTCCATGAAAAAGCTCTTACCATTCATCTTTTTAACCTTTTTATACGGATGTTCATCCGTTTTCTATTTTCCAACGAAGTATTTCTACGCAGACCCTAAACAACATAACGTGAGTTATGATGATATTGATTTTAAATCAACGGACGACACAGATCTTCACGGTTGGCTTATGTATGATAAGTCTTATAAAAAAAAGAAGAAGGGGCTCATTCTATTCTTTCATGGAAACGCACAAAATATCACATCTCACTGGTTGAATCTAGGGTGGATTGTAAAAGAGGGCTATGATGTCTTTATTTTTGATTATAGAGGGTATGGACTATCAAAGGGCCAGGCCAATCAACAGGGACTAAATAAGGACTCTATCGCTGCTCTAAAATGGGCACATAAGAAATCTAAGGACTATTCTAAATTCATTGTTTACGGACAATCTCTTGGTGGGATTGTAAGCATGAGGGCAATGAAAGATATTGATTTCAAATCAGAAATTGATCTCTTTGTTCTCGATTCAACTTTTAGTTCGTACCAAGATATAGCCTTTGATAAATTGAGACATGCTGGAATTATGGTAGCTCTAAGTCCTCTGGCCTATATTCTTGTTTCTGATGAGTACGGGGCATATAAGAATTTAGATCAGTTACTGATGCCAGTGCTTATGATACATGGAAAGAAAGATATAGTAGTTCCCTATAAGTTTGGAGAAGAAATTTATAAGAAACTTAAGACTAAAAAGAAGTGGTGGTGGCCAGTAGAAGATGGCTCACACACCGATGTATTTCACCCTAAACATTTGCAATATAGAGCAAGGTTTGTAGAGTTCCTAGAGACTATTTAGCTTTTTGGGCAGCTGACTTTCTTTAGCATCTCTTTAAATTTTGTTTCATCAAGGTCTTTACCTTTGTACCATTCGACACTCTGATCAGGGTCATGACAGTTAAGACATTTTGCCTTCATCCCATCGTACTTGGCCTTTGGTGAAAGGTCGACTTCACTAGTTGAGAATGGATGCTCCAAGTGTTTATCGTGGCAGTTTAGACATTGAACGTTAGCGAAATTATGAGTTACGCCCTTTTTCTTATCAAGCTCTTGCCACTTCTTCGATATGTCTTGAATCTTCTGAGGAGGAAGACTTCTTACTGAACTAAAGTCTAAGAAGCTTGCCTTAATTTCTTTCATGTAATCATCTTTTAATTTATTTAATTTCCCTTCATCTGATTCTTCAAAGTGAACAATATCTTTAGACTTAACAAAACCATTTGGAGAGTTTAGTCCAAGGCTGTGGCACTTGATACAAGCGAGGTTATTTTCTTCTTGAGCTTTTACTAGTGTTAGATAGGCAATAGAGTGGGGTGTCTTCTCCCAGTGATCCGATTGAGCTTGATGACAGTCTAAGCACGAGGTGGCCGTGTTAAATTTTTGAGTTCCACTTGAGTGAACTGTCATCGCATTTTGTTCTTCAACTTGTACTTTTGAAAGTTGTTCTTTATGGGTAGTTAAAAATTCTCTGAAAGGATTTGGGTTTAGAAGTTTTGCTTTTTCATCTCTCGTTTCATGAATGGCATAACTATCTTTAGATTTATCAGAGTTGAGAGATATTTTAATTTCTCCAATATAGTGATTTCTAGATAAGACTTGAACCATCTTAGTCTTACCTTCTTCTACAGGGTCTTTAGTGAAACTTTGAGAGTGAGAGCCAATAATCCAGTCTAGCTCTTTAAACTTTTTAGCGATCTCTGTATCTACGTCCATTCCTGAGTTTGTTAAAGCAATTAGTCGATGAAATGGACTGTCTTTCTTATATCCGGCCTTAACGAGTTCGTTTCTTATGGAGTTAATTTCCATGAAAGGGGAGTTAAAGGCACCTTTGTACTTACCTTCAAAAATATTTGGATCAGCAAGCCCTATGATGAAGATCTTATGAGGCCCTTTTTCTAGCACTGCAAACTTCTTATACTTAAGAGGGAAACTAGCTGAAGGGTTAGAGACGAGGTAGGCGAAGTTATTCTTTTCTTGTAACTCTTTTAATAAATCCCATCCCATTGCTAAGTCTTGCTCTCCTGGCAGCATGTAGGCCAGCTTTAACATTCCTAAACCTTTGGCAAGGTTCTTCGCTGTAAATGAAAGTGACTTTTCAAGAGTTGTAGGAATTGAAGAAGAGGCAAAGAAAGTATCTCCACTGTCTACATAGAGAGTATCGCTATTTTTTCTTATCTCATGAAAGACTCCTGCAACTTGAGGCAGTCCTCCCAGTGGGTGATGACGACATCCACAAGGATGGGTCTCTCCATTTATATTGTGACTAAATAGGATGGAGAAATTGTCTTTGTCTATTCCTGTTACATTGTATTCTCCCTCATCAATTGAATTTATAAAGTAAGTACACGATGAAAAAGCTATGCAAATGAGTATTGAACAAATAAAACTTCTCTTCATAATTTATCCTATAGTTTGGCCAGTATAGATTTAGCCTCTTTTACTCTTTTTGATTTTGGAAATCTCTTGATTAACTCTTGTAGTGTTTGTTTAGCCTGCTCATTTTGCTTAAGTCTTTTTAAAGTCTTTGAGAGGTAAAGCAATCCATTTGCATTGTAGTTAGACTTTGGAAACTCAGTGAATAATTTACCAAACGCCACTGTTGCATCATTATTGTTCTTATTAATATACGCTGACATGCCTAAATTATGTAAAACTCTTGCTCTTTGTCCGCCCTTAATTCTCTTGTTTGACTCTAAGTTAGACAGAAGAGATTGCGCTTTCTTATAGTTACCAGAAGAGTAGGTACTCATTGCTTCTTGGTAAGGAGTTTTCTTCTTTGACTTCTTTGATGATGTTTTAGAGGAGAGTGTTTTTAATAGTTTCTTTAGATAAGAATCTTGTTGTTTGAGCTGCTCCTCAATCTTTTCTAGCTTTTCATCTTTAGACTTATCTTTTTCTTCTAGAAGTGTGATCTTGGCCTTGAGCTCTTCAACTTGTTTTGTAAGTTCTTCTTTTGTACTGTGATTTGTATCTTCAACTTGTCCAGTGAGCATTCCAAGTTTTTCTTCAATATTTTGTAGTCGAATATTTGCACCAGCTGTGAGCTTTTGATTCTCTACCATTTGGATTGAGATGTTATCGACGACTTGTTCTCTTTGAATTTCTTCTTGTGTTTTACATGCAGTTACGCAAAGGATTGATGATAGCATCAGCCATTTCATTTGTTGTTTCATAAAGATTCCCTTCTATAAAAAACGGATTATAAATTTTCTAGTGTTTGTTTTCTTATCGCAATAAACTCTGCTCTCTCAGAAAACTTCTTAGATAGGATAGCGTATTGTTTAGCTTTATTGAAATACTTTCTCTTATATGCTGACTTTGCTTTTAGATAATAAAATTCAGCTTTTCTAAAGATTCCAGGGGAGAGTGTTTGTGCTTTTGATTCTTTGGCGGCGAGGAAGGCAACTTGTGCTAGGCTCATTTCAAGCTTTGGGCGTGTGGTCGCTAAACCACATCCCCAAAGTTGAATAAATATTAGGCTTATTAGTACTTTTTTGATCATTATTTAGCAGTAATAATAAAATTACCTCTTCTATTTGATGCCCATGCACTTTCGTCATGTCCAAAAGCAACTGGTCTTTCTTTACCAAAAGAAATAGTTGAGATTCTTGAAGAGTTAACTCCCATTGCAATTAAGTGTTCTTTAACTGAAACAGCTCTTCTCTCACCAAGTGCAAGGTTATACTGAACTCCACCTCTTTCATCACAGTGTCCTTCAACCTGAATTTCAACTGATGGGTTTTCTTTTAAGAATTCTGCGTTTGCGTTAAGTGTTTCACGTGCACTTGAAGAAAGTACTGATGAATTGAAACCAAAAAATACAGTCTTAATTGGACCTGCTTTTCCTGAATCAGAGTCAGCGTTTAGCTCTAAAGCAGCAGCATCAGTACCAACTGATTCCATTGTTTGGTTATCGTTTACTTCTTTTTTCTTTGTTGAACTACAGCTCGCTAGAGAGAAAGAAAGTGTTAATACTGCAAGTAAAGTCATTGGCTTGAAATTGAATTTCATTTGTGCTCCTTAATATGTTTAAAAAAGTTTTTAATCTTATAACTTATTGAGATATTATAACTACAAAAACACTAATTAGGTACAGTAAATATGAAAAAAACTATTATCCGACTAGGATTGTCGGGGATCGCTCTATTGTTTTTAAGTATCACAGCGTCGGCCAGAATGAGTGGAGATGTCAAAACAACGCTTCTAGACGTAGAGTCAGAGTTTGGTAAATATCATTATGAAATACATCTGCCTAAATCTGAGAAAAATTATTTAAATAGAATAATAGAAATTCTAAAAAACGACACTGCTAAACTTGCCGGTTACTTCAAATATGCCCCCAGCAGTGCTGTTCATCTCTCTTATGTTGAAGATGCGCAAAATGCCAATGGAAGCGCCACCGTCTTTCCGGCCAATATCATTAACTTAAGAAAATATCCTCCACTAGGCTCTAATCATCTCTCATCTAGTTCTAACTTTCTTAGAGAACTTCTTTTGCATGAATTAATTCACATTATCCACATGGACCAGACCAGAGGAATCGTAAAAGGAGTTCGAACTGTATTTGGTAGTTTTGGAAAATTAGGTGGAGTTGTTCCAAGATGGTTTGCTGAGGGGATTGCAACATGGGGAGAAAGCACTTTCACCAATGGAGGAAGACTTAGAAATGAGCTTCTAGAGGCAGAGTGGGAGAGTGTATTTAAGTCTAAAGACTTCTGTAAAACAATTGATTGCTTAGATGAGCCTGGAAAATTCCCTTACGGCCAATATGCCTATTGGACAGGGGCATACTTTATGGAACACCTAGAGAATATAAGGCCTGGAGCTGTTCAGTGCTTAGTCTTTGCCAATAGTAATAATATTCCTTTCTTTTTAAATGATGCTTTTAAAGAATGTTTTGGTAGCAGTGCAATCTCTATGTATAAAGATTTTAGAGAGAAAGTTCTCTCTGATTTAAAGAGTAGAAAAGAAGAGGATTCAAAATTAATTACGCCTCTAAAGAGTATTCTTGGGTTCAAATCATTTCAAGAGGGGATGACTTTAATAAAAGGTAAACTCCTCACAGTTGAAGTTAAAGACCGACAACAAAGAATATTAGAGCAGGATCTAAAGTCTGGTAGTCACAAAGAAGTTCATTATAGTGATAAATTAGCATCAATAGAAAAGCTCAATAACTCAAGTCTTTCTATCAATACATTCTCAAATATTAGAAGCACAACCAAAAGAGAAAGTGCTATCTATGATTTAAACTCAATTTCTAAAAAGAAGAGAAGAGGTGATTATAATTTTCTATTTGAAAATGAAGAAGTGAGCTTAACTTATAATCAGTTAAACTGGGTCATTAATGGTGGAGAATTTACCTTTCCTGAGGAAGTTAGTATTACTTCCCTAAGGCCTGTGGAGACGGGAATATTCTTTAAGTTATTCGATGAGAGAAGAAATAAATCCTTTGCTTATTTTTATGATGTCAAAGAAAAGACTGTAAGAGAAGGGTTTGAAGTCTTAGAGAACTTTGAGATATTAGATAGCTGTTCTGAGGGAGTTATTGCTAGAGAGTCTGGGAAGTTGTCCTATATTACAAGTCGCTCACGTACTTCGCTAAATCTTCCTTTTGGAAAGAGAATCGTTGCCGCAGCTCTTGGTGAGAATAAATCGGCCATAGTCTTAAAGGGATCAAAATCAACATTGTATCAGATGAATGTTGGTTGCTTAAACTTAGATGATTATTATGGAAGTTCTAAAAAGATAAGTTTTAATAAAGTAGATTTAAGTCGCTTTGATTCATTAAATAGCTTTGATGAAAAAGAAGTGAGTTATCCAAGAATGGCGCACTTTATTCCTACGCACTGGATGCTTAATTATACTCAGGCAACAGATGCACTCTCTTACTGGAGTGCTCTTACGACTTTATCTGACCCTGATCAAAGACATAGCCTAGCGCTAAAGGGTGTTTTTTATACAGGTATTTCTGAAGTGACTCCAGAGATTGATTATAGATATGAATTTCCAAATGACTTCTACTTGTCTCTTAGTCACTCTAAAGAATACACTTCAAGCTCACAGCGACAGGAATATGATTCGACAAAACAGAACTATGCATCTCTATCTCATTTATTAGAGTTAGAAGATATAGATCTTATCTCCACTCTCTATGTTGGACATATTGACGTTGACGATTTTATTTCTAATAGAAGTGAAAAGGAGTTTGGAGGAGTGCTTAGACTCTCACTTATTCCAACTAGAGTAGATGACTTTATAGCAAGTTCATCACTAAGACTTAGAGTTTTTAAAAAAGAAGTTGAAGGATCTAGAAATTACAATGGACTTCAATCAATCCTAAAGACTGAAACACATCCATTTAGAGATTTCTATCTTGGACTAGACCTAGCTTATAGCTCGCTAGATAAGAGAAACTTCAATAGTGGTGTTGTCTACGCTGGTGGGAGCTATACGGAGTATCATCAATTCTATGGAATCGCTTATAGTGATATTTTTGGAAATGAAGTTAAGACTATGCGTGCCAAGCTAAGGTATGAACTCTTAGATATCTATAGAGGGGCCGGATTAATACCTATCTTTGTAAAAGAGCTTCACTTATTAGCAGGGACAGATTTAGTTGGCGCAGATAGGGTATTAGTGGGAAATCGATACCTTAGAAACTCTTCTGCCCAGTCCTATTGGGCGGGGATTAGTTCTGAATTTACAATAGCTTATGCTGTTCCTGTCACAATTGATCTAATTAGATCTAGAGTGGTTAATAGGTACGGAAAAGATATTGATTCGACAACATCTGTGATTAAAGGTGGTTTTAGCTTCTAGCTTAAGACAGTCTATAGCTTGTTCTTTTATGCTTTGTAGAAAAAAAATAAAGGCTATAATAGATAGAAAACAAGTACAGGAATGTTGCATATGATAAATATTTTAACCGTAGATGATGAAGATGATGTGGCAGCTCTTTATAAAGTCTTTTTCAAAAAAGAACAGAAGAAAGAGTTGGTAAATCTACATTGCGTCAAATCGGGACAAGAGTGTATTGATTTCTTAAATAGCGAAGAAGGCGAAGGTATTCATATAGTTCTCTGCGATATTAATATGCCTGAGATGGATGGCTTTGAGGTTCTTTCTCGAATTAAGAGAACCGTAGATCATATCAAAGTTTTCATGATCTCTGCCTACGATAATGATGATTATCTTGCTAAGGCCGAGAGCTTAGGCAGTGAGAAGTACTTTACTAAGCCTGTAGATTTTCCAAAGTTAAAAACAACTATTCAAGAGTTCTTTCCAGAGTATAAAGCAAGTTAGTTAAATTCATCCAGTGCTCTTTGCAGCTTACTCAAAGTATTTTTAGGAAGATCTAAGTGAGTCACAAATCTAATGGCCTGACCTCCAAAGTGTACAGCAAGTACATCTTTAGACTTTAAGTAATTCAAAAACTCCTGTGGATCTATGGAGTTTTCTAAATGAAATATTACAATATTTGTTTTTACAGGAATGACTCTCTCAATAAAGCTATGTCCTGTGAGTAGCTCTTCAAACTTTTTTGCTAAATGGTGATCTTCACTAAGTCTATCGATGTGATTATCTAGAGCATAGATTCCAGCTTGAGCTAAAAAGCCCGCTTGTCTCATTCCACCACCTAGAACTTTTCTAAGTCTTTTAGACTTCTTAATAAAGGCCTTACTACCTAAGAGTAGGGATCCCACTGGACATCCTAATCCCTTTGAAAGACATATTGAAATAGAGTCAAAGATCCTACCAAGATCTTTTGCAGAATAGTCACCTTCAATAATTGCATTGAAAATTCTAGCGCCATCTAAGTGTAGTTTTAAATCATTCTCATCTACGACCTTTTTGATTTCTTTAAGTTCATTTAGAGAATAGATATTTCCGCCACCTCTATTAGTAGTATTCTCAAGAGAGACTAACGATGAAACTGGCTTATGAATATCATCTGGATTAATAGAGTCTCTAACTTGCTGAGCGGTCATCTTACCATCTCTACCGTCGACTAACTTCACACTTGCGCGAGAGTTATGAAAGATTCCTCCGCCTTCATATTGATAAATATGGGACTCTTTTTCCACGATAATCTCTTCTAGAGCTCCAACATGGGTTGCAATAGCAATCTGGTTTGTCATGGTCCCT